>NZ_MJXN01000087.1:0-121936 GCF_001762815.1 Campylobacter sp. BCW_6465 | reverse complement strand
CCCCCCCCCCGTAGACACCTTACTTGAAATAATATTTTTACTCAAATATTTTTCTCCTTCCTTATTTAAAATGATTTATTTTGAAATTAATTTCATATTTTTTATTTTTTAATAATAATATAAAATATAAAAATAAAATAGCGGAATAATAAAATATTTAAACTTAAAGTATAATTAAATACTGATTATTATATAATTATAAAATTTCAATTTAAATTTTATTTTATATAAAAAAATTGATTTAATGAGAGTAAAATTAATTAAATATTGAAATTATCTGTGAAATATTTTTAATTAATTTATATTAATTAAAGCTAGCCTGTAAATTCAGTAGCTTCATAGCCCATAGGCCTATCTACAAAACAAGATTTTTCTTTTAAAAATATAACCTCTATAGTTCCGACCGGTCCATTTCTATTTTTTCCAACAATAATTTCAGCATTTTCTTGCATAGCATTGGGTATAAAAATTCTTTGATAAGCTTTGCCTTCGGCTTTAGCTTTATTCTCTCTTTCTTTTTCTTCTTGCTCCCTATAAACCTCATCGCGATATACAAACAAAATAGCATCCGCATCTTGCTCTATAGCTCCACTTTCTCGCAAATCACTCATCAAAGGACGCTTATTTGCTCTTTGCTCTAAACCACGATTAAGTTGTGAAAGTGCGATAATCGGCATATCAAGCTCCCTAGCCAAAAGCTTAAGTCCTCTTGAAATTTCACTCACTTGCAAATGCCTATCATTAAAATTTGAATTACTCATCATAAGCCCTATATAGTCAATCACACAAAGTCCTACACTTTCATCTTGAGATTTTAAACGCCTTAAAATAGCCCTTACATCAGCAATAGTTGCATAACCACTATCGTAAATATATAATTTCTTTTGACTATAATCATTACAAGCATCTCCTAAACGCTCCCATTCATCATCATTTAAATCCGCAGTTAAAATTCTTTGTAAAGGGATAGAAGTTTTTGAAGAAAGCATTCTTTGCATGATTTGAGTTGCGGGCATTTCAAGAGAAAACAAAGCCACACCTTTATTTTGTCTTAAAACTTTATCAATGAAATTTAAACAAAGGGTTGTTTTTCCCATACCTGGGCGCGCAGCGATTATTATAAGCTCACCTCCTTTAAAACCTTTTGTCATTTTATTTAAACCCTCAAAACCTGTATCAAGGCCTATGATATTTTTATTTTCTAAAGTTTTTTGCTTTTTAAATTCTTCAAAAAGTTCTGATATTACTATATTAACATCTTTAATATCTCTAAAATTTATATGATTTGTAATGCTAAAAATTTCTTTACCAATTTCATCTGCGATTTCACTTACGGCACGATTTTCATTAATACGAGCTGGTAAAAGATGTGCAAAACTCAAAAGTTGTCTTTTGATGGACTTTTCGCGAAGTTCATTTACATAAGCAGGCAAATCTATCATAGAAGGAGTGGCAAGAATTTCTGCTAAAATCTCTTCATCTATTTTTTTATGTTTTTTTAAAAAACTTATAGAAATAGGCTCTTTGTTGTTGCTACAAGCTATAATTGCTTTAAAAATATCTTCATGAGCTTTAAGACTAAAATCTTTTGGGCTAATATCGCCTGCTATACTAGCGTAAGCTTCTTCACTCATGATGCAACTGCTTAAAATAGCTCGCTCTAAATCCAAGTCATAATACTCTTGTTGCACTAAATTTCCTTATAAATATAAATAATTTTAAAAATTTTATCTAAAAAAACTTAAAATTATAAACTTTAATTTTTTATAAATATTTAAAGTAATATTAGTTACAATTATAATCACAACATTTATTTTATTAGGAGAACACTTGAAAAAACATTTATTTTCATGTATTTTAGCTTCCATTTTAGCCCAGTCAGCTATGGCTGTAGATTTTCAAGAAGGTTTTAGTGGAAATTTAAGCATAGGTGTAGGTGCAAGAGATATTAAAAGCAATATTTCAACTTTAGCGGATAGTGATTACTTAGGTGGTTATGACGCTGATAATTCGGACTCTTCTTTTATTCCTTTTATCGGTGTAGAACTTTACTATGGCAACCTTATAGACAATGATAGAGTTTTTATCAAAAACTACAATGGAAGAGATATCAGCGGTATAGCTTTAGGTTACGAAAAAGCTTATTTAGAGCGTTTTAGCACTTCTTTTTCTGTAATCTCTTCTTTAAGGGAAAAAGCTTATGCAAATCCTTATCAAATAGGTAATAGAGAAGAAACTGATGTTGATAGATATGGTTTTAAAATCTCTCAACTTTACGAAAGTGATTTAGGAAAATTTACAGCTTCATATTTATTTAGCAAAAACAAATATGATAAAGACGCAGTTGAGCACAGCTCTTTAAAAAGAGAGGGGTATTATCACGAGTTTGAATTAAATTACAATTATAGTTTGTTAAATTTAGGACTAAGCTATGATTATAATGATGCAGATGGAAAAGCTCAAAGTTACTCAAGATATGGTTTAAGCATGGGAGCAAATTTGGCTTTTGCTAATGACTATATTTTCACCCCAAATTTAAGTCTTAGCAGATATGAAGCAGTAGGAACAGATCCTATCTTCCACAAAAAACAAGACGGTAATATAGTTAAGCTTAATCTAAAAGTTGTTAAAAATCAATTTTTGGGCTATAACGGACTTTATGGTTTTGCAAATTATGGTATAGAAAAAAGAAATAGCGATATAGGATTTTATGATGAAACCTATCAAGTTGTTTTAACTGGAATAGGATATAAATTCTAAAAAATTATAAAAAAGCTCCTTTGATAAAATTTAAAAAAGATCTATCTCCTATAAAGATAGATCTTTAAAAATCCTTTTAAGAAAAATCCAAGCTAAAATCAAAACACAAAATTCAGCAAAAAATGGACTTAACCATACTCCATTTAAACCTATAAAATAAGATAAAAGCAAAAGAAAAAATAAAGGCATGAATAAATTTTGCATTAAACTTAAAACCAAAGAAAAGCTTGCCTTATTAAAAGCTGTCAAAAAAGAACCGCTTAGAACATTAAACCATGCAAAAAGATAATTAAAAGCAAAAAGCATCAAAGCTGTATAAGCAAAAGTTTTAAATTCTTGATCATTTTCTTTTGCAAAAAGTGCTATCAAATTTTCTCCAAATATCAATATAAATACTATAGAAAATAAAGATAAAATTCCCCCTGCAAAAAATACCACTTTTATAATAGCTTTAATCCTTAAAAAATCTTTTTTAGCATAATTATAACTAAGTGCAGGTTGCATCGCATCCCCCATAGCAATAATGAGCATTATAATAAAACTATCAATATATAAAATAATAGAAAAAGCTGCCACGGCTTGAGTGGTAGAAATTTTTAACAAAACAAAATTTGCAAAAATACTATATAAAGAACCCGAAACATTGCCAAAAAACTCGCTACTTCCATTATAAAGAATATTTTTAAAAATTCTCAAATTTATATATAAACTTGAAAATTTAAGCTCTAAATTTTGAAATAAAAAAGGAATAATTCCAAAAATACCACTTAAAACAATTCCTAAACAAGTTGCAAGGGCTACCGAAAACAAGCCCCAACCAAATACAACTATAAAAAGATAATCAAATATAATATTACTTAAAGCTATGATTATGTTCATAATCATACTATAGGTTGTTTTTCCACAAATTCTTAAATAATTATCCAAGGCAAAAGAAAGCATGGTAAAAGGTGCAAATAAAGCAAAAACAAACATACATTCTTTAGCCATGGTTTTAATCTCATCGCTAACATTTAGACAATCAATCAAAACAGGTCCTAAAAAATACTCCAAAATTCCAATAAAACAAGAGATTAGAAAAATAATCAATATACTAGAACTAAATATCTTTCTAGCTAAATTCTTCTTGCCTAAACCCAAATGCATAGAAATTTGCACTGCTGAACCTATAGCTATCATATCAGCCAAAGCAAAAGACATCATAATAAAGGGAATAATCAAGGCTAGTGCTGCTAAAGCATCACTTCCTAGATATTTTCCAACAAAAATTCCATCAACTATATAATAAAAAGAAATAAAGGCCATGCTTATGACATTTGGCACGGCACATTTTATAAAAAGCCTAAAAGGGCTTAAAGTGCTAAAAATATTTGACATACAAATCCTTTAAAAATATTAAAATAAAATATTTTTAAAGACGCTAGTAGAGTGCTTGAAGTCCTAAAATATAGAAATTTAAACGATAAGTTCTTATTGTTGTTTTTGTATTAGTTTTATTTTGCATTTTCATAGATTTAAATTAAAATAACTAAGAATTATAAAATTTACTTATTAATAAGTCAAATTTAGCCCGAAGGCTAAAATTTAAAGCACGGAAAGAATTTTTACAGCGTCATTTAACCCTGTAACTATACTTGCTCCATTTTTAGTAGCAATATCTCCTGCTACAAAGATGCCTTTAACATTGCTTTGTTTGTTTTCATCCATTAAAGGCACGCCTTTATCATCAACATTAATCCCACATTTTTGTAAAAAATCAAGTGGAGTAGAACCACCAATAGCATAAATGATTCTATCATAAATATCGCTTGTACCATCGGTAAAATTTACTTTAGCTTTGCCATTATCATCTTCTACTTCATTAATGTCAATTCCTAGTTTTAACTCTACTTTACCCGAATTTCCAGCTTCGTGAATATCTTTAAGATTTATATCATTTAATCTTGTAAATTCTTTTTTACGATAACAAAGGCTAACTTGATTTGAATTTGCCAAATCCACAGCGTATTCTGCTGCTGAATTTCCGCCACCTACAACAAGAATTTTTTCATTTCCCAAAACTGAATTGGCATTAAAATTAATGATTTTTGTTAAAGTCATAGGAAGTTTGTAATCAGGCTTATTAGGCTTACCCATTCTACCTATAGCAACGATGATGTTTTTACACTCATAAACGCCTTTAGCTGTGCTTACTAAAAAAACTCCATTTTCATTTTTAACGCTCTCAACTTCAGAGCCAAATTCAACTTCTATATTGTGTTCTTTTAATACGTTTTGAAAAGTTTCTATAGTACTTTCTTTGGTACCATCTTCAAAAGGAACATGTCCATGATTAGTTCCTTCGCATCCCTTATAAGCTTTATCTACTCTTTTGCCATCTTTATAAAATTGCATTAAAGTTTGGCAAATGTTATTTGATTTTTCCAGTATCAAAACTTCTTTGTTTTTAAGCTTAGCTTCAACCGCACAGCCTATGCCTGTTGGACCTGCACCTACTATAATTAAATCTATTTTTTTCATTTATATTTACCTTTCAATTCTGATTTTTTTTGTATAATTTATCAAGTTTTTTGTAAATAAAGGATTAAAAATGCGAAATTTGCTTGAAAATATTAAGAAAAATTCTCAAAAACTACTTAACTTAACACCTAAAGATAAAGAAAAAATTATTTTAAAATTAGCTCAAATTTTAAGAGAAAATTTCAAAATTATCCTAGAAGCAAATGAAAAAGATATAGCAAATTTCACAAAAAGTGGAGCAATAAAAGATAGGCTTTTATTAGATGAAAAACGCATTTTAGCTCTTTGTGAAGGCCTAGAAAAAATCGCTTATATCGAAGATCCTATAGGTAAAATTTCTAAAGGCTGGAAAAATTATGCGGGTTTAAGCATACAAAAAATAAGCATTCCTTTAGGACTCATTTGTGTTATTTACGAAGCAAGGCCTAGTCTTAGTGCTGAAATCGCAGCTTTAATGATAAAAAGTTCTAATGCTTGTGTATTTAAAGGTGGAAGTGAAGCAAAATTTACAAATGAAGCTATATTTACTCTTGTTAGCAAAACACTTAAGGAATTTGGTTTACAAGATTGTTTTGCTATGTTTACTCAAAGAGACGAGATCAAACAAATTCTAACTTTTGATGATTTAATCGATGTGATCATACCTCGCGGTAGTTCAAATATGATACAAGAAATCGCAAACAATACTAAAATTCCTCTCATTAAGCAAGATAAGGGCTTGTGTCATGCTTTTGTAGATCAAAGCGCTAACTTAGATATGGCTTTAAAAATAATCCTTAATGCAAAGTGTCAAAGAGTAAGTGTTTGCAACGCTTTAGAAACGCTTTTAATACATGAAAAAATTGCTAAAAATTTTATAAGTCTTTTAATCCCTGAATTTAAAAAATTTAAGGTAAAAATTCATGCCTATGAAAATGCTTTGGCTTATTTTAACAACTCAAATTTAGAAGTTTTTAAAGCAAATGAAAATACCTTTGATACAGAATGGCTTGATTTTGCTTTAAGTGTAAAATTAGTAAAAGATTGCGATGAAGCTATAGAGCATATCAATAAACACAGCTCCTTGCATTCTGAAAGCATTATCTCAAATGATGCTTCAAATATCGCTAAATTTCAACGCCTTATAAACTCATCTTGTATTTATACTAATGCTTCAACACGTTTTAGTGATGGAGGAGAATTTGGCTTTGGTGGGGAAGTTGGAATTTCAACTAGCAAATTGCATGCAAGAGGTCCTATGGGAGTTGAAGATATTTGCACTTATAAATATATAATTAATGGAGAAGGACAAATTCGAGAGTGAATAAAATAGAAATGCTAAAGCAACACTTTAAAGAAATTGCTAAACTAAATTCAAGTGAACAAGTTTGGCAAATGCCTTTTTTTGCGGCTTTAGGTGTGGGTATAGTTTTAGGGTTTAGTGTATTTTTTGGAAAATTAAACTATGGACTCATTGCCATGATAGGAGCTTTATCTTTTTTATATGTTCCAAACACTCCTTTATATCATAGAATGGCTGTTGTGATGTGCTGTTCTTTTGGCATAGTTTCTAGTTTTTTCTTAGGAATTTTAACCCATTTTTTACCTGCAATTTTTGCCTTCATCCCTATAGGACTTGTGGCCATGGGAAGTTCTATTTTAATTAGATATTATAACATTGGTGCACCTGGATATTTTTTCTTTGTATTTTCTTGTATTTTAGGAGCTTATTCTCCTTTTGAAGCTAAGGATTTTATCTTTTTAGTGGGTCTTGTTTTTCTTGGGGCAATGGTAGCTAATTTAATGGCTTTTTTATACTCTATCGTTGTGATTTATGGATTTAAAAATGCTTTACCTAGCGAAATTCCACCTAGAGAATACATAGGTTTTGATGCAGTTTTTGTGGATTCTTTGATTATGGGTTCTTTTGTGGCTTTTTCTATATTTATAGGAATTTTTTTAGAACTTGAAAGAAGTTATTGGATAGCCATTTCTTGCACAGCTATTATGCAAGGTGTAACTTTAAACTCTATATGGATTAAACAAATTCAACGTATCATAGGAACGGCCTTGGGAGTATGTTTTGCTTGGTGGCTTTTATCTAAACAATTTCACAATATAGAACTTGTTTTACTTATGATGTCTTTGTTTTTTATAGGACAATTTTTAGTCAATCGAAACTATGCTTTAGCTATGATTTTCTTTACTCCTTATGCCACTTATCTTTCGGAAGCAGCTAATTTTATGAGTGAAAATGCAAATACATTAATACTCGCTCGTTTAGTTGATGTCGTAATAGGAAGCATTTTAGGACTTTTAGGTGGTTTTGTAATTTATAAACCTTATCTAAGAGTACATTTTGAACGCATTGCAAAATACATCTTTAGGATAAAACGAAAAGCTTAAAAGTCAAATAAAACACAAGCATTATCCCCTAAAATTTGCTCTTGTTCTTTTTTAGATACGACAACTTCATTAAAAGCTGCTAGAGCCGATGAAAAATTAACATTTGCTTCAAAATTTGTATGTGGCCAATCGCTTCCAAAAACAAAATTGCTAAGTGGAAAATATTCTTTTAAAATTTCATATATTTTCTTTGCAAATTTTATAGCTTGTTCATTATTAACATAGTCTATTTTTGCCCTATAAAAACCGCTAATTTTAAAAAATATTCTAGAATTTTTTAAGCAAATTAAATCCTCTAAATTTGTTAAGTTTGCATTAGCTCTTGCTAAATGATCAATAACAATATTACAACCATAAGGAATTAAATTTTTAACAATATCAACAAGATTATTATCCAAATCTCTTTGAATTTCTATTTGCATTTTAAGCTTACTTAAATTTTCAAAAAATTGAGTCCAAACCGTACTTTTAAAATTTGGCAATTCTTTGCCAATTAAATTTAATCTAACTCCACAAGCTTTTCTTTCTTTTAGTTTTTGAAGCTCATCAAATTTAATACCTTCATCAACCACAACTATAGCTTTTATATTTTCATCTTTTTCGATACTCTGAAGCAAAAATTCATTATCAACACCTAAAAAACTTGGCTGAACTAAAACCCCTTTATCAAAATCATAATGATCTAAATTTGCTTTATAATCTTTAAAACTAGCGTCATAATCAGGCTTATATCTTGCATTTGCAACTGTATTTAACTTTTTCAAAAATATATGTGCATGAGTATCAATCTTCATTAAATTATCCTTATAAAATAAAACTCATTATAATAGTAGCTAAAATCGCCGCCATAAATCCTATTGGCACAGCTTTAATAAGTAAATCTTTAAATAATTTTTCCTTATATTTATCAGGACAAGATCCTAAAATTAAACTTCCTCCAGAAGAAAAAGGAGAAATAGCAGAAGCTTGAGCCCCTACAACAATACAAGAAAAAAGCAATGCCTCGCTTAATCCACTGCTTGCAGCAATGCTTGGAACTATAGGAAAAAGCGCTGGAGTAACCACACCCAAAGTACTTGAAAAAAGCGACATAAAAGCTGCAATAGCACACATTATTAACGGGATAAAAATCACATTGATCTCATTTTCTACAAGATCTGAAAATAATTTTATAGCCCCTGCTTCAACTGCTATGCTAATTAACATCCCTACTCCACAAATCATTATTAAGGTTCCCCAAGGAATTAAAGCAACAACTTGTTTCTCATCGGCTAATTTTAAAAATAAAGCAATGGCAACAAAAATCATGGCTATCATAGCTATATCTATTTTTTTATTAAAATAACTAATTGTCTCATTATGTGGAAAAATAATATTTAGCACAGGAAAGATTAAAACAACAATAATCATCATAAACATGAGAATTAAAGTAGTTTTTTGTTTACAATCAAATGGATCAGGTTTTGAAATAACACTGGTTTGCATCTTATTTCTAAAAGCATTAAACACAAAAAAAGATAATACCACAATAGGCAAAATTATAGTAAAAGCAAAAATAATACTAGAATTTATAAAAGCTTCATTTGCTTCAATACCTGAATTTTGCATCAATCCTCGAAAAATAATCCCACTTTGAGAAGTCATAAAATTTGCTCCTCCTAAAGCACCATAGTTTATGGCCATAGCTCCGGCAATTTTACTTAAACCGATTTTATCGCAAAGTAAAAAAGTAAGGGGTGCCATAAAAGCCAAAACCGTATAAAAACCCGCTCCTAAAGCAGCTATAATAGCACTAACCACAAAAATAACAAAAGGAAGTAAATAGGGATGATTAGCAAAACGATACATCAAATGTCCAGCTAATTTTTCAAGAGTTCCATTTACGGTTGCAAAATTATAAAACAATGAAACAGCAAAAATAACAAAAAATATAGAAATAGGCCAAAAAGCTATGATTTTTTTAGGAGCTAAATCCATAAAAAAGGCTCCTATAATATAAGCAAAAATCATAGCAAAAATTCCAACATTATGTCTAGTAATATAGCCTAAAATGATGGCTACTATAATACTAGAGATGATTAAAAAAACCATTATCATCCTTTAAAATATTATAGGGCTTATGATATCAAAAAATATATTTTTCAAAGCATAAAAACAAAATCTAAAATTTAAAAAATATCTATTTAGTAACAAATTTACTCATCTTATAAAATATTTTACAGAATATCTTGAATTATAACAAGCAAAAACCCCTTTTAGGCAAAAAACAATACCATAATCCCATCTAAAAATATTTGAAAATAGAAAGAATATTCTCATAAGCTCATCTTTATAATATAGAATTAAAACACTACAGAAAAGTCAAGTTTAAAAATTTAAAAAATGTCTTGAAGAATAAAATAAAGAAAATAAAAAATTGTATAAATTTAAAAAGCTTTGGAATACTCCAAAAGCTTTTTTTATATTATTTGTTCGCTCTTTCTATATACTCACCACGCACAGTATCAACGCGTATAACTTCACCTTCTAGCACATGAAAAGGAATTTGCACTACTGCGCCTGTTTCTAAAGTAGCTGGTTTTTTATTTGATCCTTGAGTATCACCCTTAAAATTTGGAGCTGTTTCGATGATTTTGAGTTCAACAACTTGTGGAACTTCTACGCCGATAGCTTTACCATTATGGAAAAGCACATCTACCATCATACCATCAAGCATCCATTTTTTCGCCTCACCTACATCATCATCACTAATAGCTACTTGTTCATATGTTTGCGTATCCATAAATTGGCAATTTTCACCATCATCATAAAGATACTGCATAGTTTTATCTTCTAAATTTGGAGCTTCACATTTATCACCTGCATGGAAAGTTTTTTCAAGTACTTTACCATCAATAAAAGATTTGATTTTAATACGCACAAAAGCAGGACCTTTGCCTGGTTTTACATGCTGATACTCAACTATTTTAAAAGGAATTCCATCGATTTCTATTTTAAGTCCCTTTTTTAAATCACCCATTGAATAAGATGCCATAAATTTCCTTTGTTAAAAAATAAAAAACAATTTTATCAAATTTTGATTGATATCACAATAAAATTATTTTATTTGATGAAAAAATAAGTAAAATTACGTTAAAATCCAAATTTAAAGCATAGTAAATGCTCGCTTCTTTTTAGGAGAGGAAAGTCCGAGCTGCTAAAGACAAACATTCCATCTAACAGATGGCTAGGGTAACCTAAGGGATAGTGCAACAGAAAGAAAACTACCACGCAAGTGGAAAAGGTGAAACGGCGGGGTAAAAGCCCACCAGCGATTTTGGTAACAATTTCGGCTATGTAAACCCAATGTGCAGCAAGAAGGGATGGTTAGCGTCTTTGTTTTAACCCTTCGCTTGATTTTGTTTGCAAAAACAAAACTAGATAAATGAGCATTCAAGACAGAACTCGGCTTATCGCTATGCTTTTTTAAGATTTAAAATATGTCAACGCTTTTTGAAATTTTTGAATTTCAACAGCTTTTGTTTTTTTCTTTTGTTCAATCAGTATAACAGCTTCTTGCAAAAGAGCTTGAACTTGATAGAATACATCATTTGCATTTTCTTTTAAAAAATCTTCTGAAGGCGATTCTTTGGCTAAATTTTTAATAAAAGCTTTCATATCAAGTTCATCAAGTAAATTTTCAAGTTTATTGACATCTTCTTGGATTAATGCAAGTTTAAAATCACTGAGCCACTGTTTCATTGTTATGCACTTCTCTCCAAGCTTCTAGCAAACCTTTGGTTACATTTATAACTTCATTGATTCTATCTTCGTTATTTTCTAAATTTGCCAAAGATAAAAGTTGAATTTCTCTTGTATAAAGCCCGCTTAAATAATGTGCCACTTCTCCGCCTTTTTCATAGTTTAAAGTATTAATAAGCTCTATAAAAATAGCCGTGGTTCTTTTTACAAAATACACTCTTTGTTCTATATCTTCATTTCTTATGGCTACTTTAGCTCTTGCACAAAAACGCAAAATTCCCTCATAAAGCATTTCAATAAGTTTTTGCGGGGACTCTATCCCCACTTGATTTTGAGAATAAGCATTATAGGCTAAATTATTTTGCATCTTTTTTATCCTTAATTATTAGAATTGTTTGCCGCATTAATCATATTAGTCACAGTATTTAGCTGTTGATTGAGTTTATTTAAAATACTCTCATATTGCAACCATTGATTCGCCATTGTATCATATCTTGTATCAATCATAGCCTGAGTCGAGTCTTTAGAGGTATTTAATGATTTAATATCATTTGTCAAACTCTCATCATATTTTGTAATTGAACCATCTTTTCCAGTCATCTCTTGCAACGTGGCTTTTAATTTTGAAAAAATACCTTTACCTTCTATGGGCTTAGAGGTTATATTTACGTCAGACAAACCTAATTCCTTGAGAATGTTAGCATCTCCTTTGATTGAAAAATCCGAGCTACCATCTCCACTAAAATTCAACCTAAACCCTGTAACATTGTTTTGATTATAGGATTCAACCTTAACTTTTAAGCCTTCAATACCTTTACTGTTTATATGATTAGCTAAATTTTGAAGCAATTCTTCCTCTGTTTTCCCTGTTAATTTAAAATTAGTACCATCAGAATTTTTAGATAAATCATATGTTTGATTATTAAAAACTATAGTAAAATCTCCTGGTTTAAATTCTAAACCATTAGTATTACCTCCATTGGAATTAAGATATTTACTTAAACTTCCTGTCTTAATTACCTCTCCTGTGTGATTAATGTCTTCGTATTTAGTAATATTTGAAAAAAAACTTTCAGTAGAGTCTGGATCTTCTTTAACTTTTTGTTCAAATTTAGAAGAATCAAAACTCAAAGTGCCTGCATCATTTAAACTTAAGCCAAAATCCTGCATAGAAAGCATAACCTTAGTGTTTACTTTATTACCATTTGCATCTTCAGTAGTTCCATCAACAACTTGAGAATCAAACAAATCAGCAAGAATGCTTGAGCGTATTGAATTTACTTCACTGATGCCTTGTAAAGTTCCTTTTGTTCCAGTTTCACTATTATAGTCAGTTGCAGCATTAAGATTGGTTACTAAATCATTATAAGCATCCACCAAATCTTGCATGGCTTTTGTCACACCTTCAAAATCTTGCTGTACATCAAAATTAATTTCACCTGTTTTATTTAAAGTTAAAGTCATTCCTACACCAAGATCGGTAACAGTATTACTTGATCTAAACATCTTAATACCATCAAGTGTGAATTCTGCATTTTGCGCAGTTTGGATATGCAAAGAAGCATCCTTAATACCATAACCTTTTTTATCCTTAGCTGGATCAATAGTCTGAGTCGTTGTATCTAATTCCCATCCAAGATTTTTGAATATTGTTTCTGCATTTGGATCGTTTTTATACGCACCATTCGAATCTTTTTTTCCCGCATAGAAACTTATCGCACTGTCTTCGCCTGTTTCTTTACTGGTTAAAGTTAAGCGGTAAGGAGTGCCTTTCTCTCCTGTGTTTACAATCTTAGCGACAATCTCTCCTCCACTAGCTTCATTAATTTTATCAGCTAAATCTCTATAGGTTGTGTTTTTATCTACCGTAACAGTATATTCTTTGCCATTTGAAAAAAAAGTAAGATCGGTGGTTCCAGTTAAATTTGCATTAATAAAACCACTGTCATTTGCTAATCCTTTGCTTTGATACACATCTTTTTGTGCAAGTTGAGTAACATTGATATTCATGCTTTGTAAAGCAACACCCGAATTAACTGTAAGACTTGCTGGAGGATTATCGCTAATACTTCCTACAACTTTTCTTTTCGCAAAAACCGTAGCATCGGCTAATGATGAAACAGCCGTCTGAAAACTTAGTAATTTAGTTTTGATTTCTGTTAAATCTTTTTGTTTGGTTGTATTTTCTTCAATTTTTTTAGTATAAGGATCAATACGAGCTTTTTGCTCTGCTTCTTTTAATTTATCTATAGTATCTTGAGTTAAAACCCCAGAACCAAATCCTAAACTAGATAGACTACCAAATGCCATTTTTAACTCTCCTTATCAAATATCATTCCTATCACATCCCTAAAATACTCAGCTAATCTCATAGCTTCTTCAGTAGGAATTTGACGGATTTCCCTTCCAGTGCTTTTTTCAGTCACGCTAATATACATAGAACCGATTTTATCACTATAACCAAAACGAACATTGGTATCTAGAGAATCCATTTGTTCATTTAACTTTTTTGTAATATCAGCCAACTTTTCACTCACACCTCGTTGCTGTCCATCATCGCCTTCTTGGCCTTGACTTCTATCGGTTTGAATGTTTAAACTAGCCTGTGTCTCACTTGTTCTTTGGCTAATGTTTGCCAAAGCTGTATCCATTTGCCCATTTGCCTTCGATATTTCCATTTTAAAATCCTTTTTAAAATTTCCTATTGCTAGTTAAAAGCTTATATCGACAAATTTATAAATTTATGAACACCTATAAAGAAAATTTTATTTTTCAATAATAAAAAAATAATAAGCAAAAACTGTGCCAAAATTTTAAAATAAATCTCAATTATCTTAAAAAATTTCAAATTTATTAAAAAGATCTGGATTATTTTCTAAAATATTACGCAAGATCAAATCTTCTATCACGCTTTTAGTGCAATCTGTTTGCTTAGGCCAAGCTCTTAAATAACCCTCAGCTTCACCTTTAGCACTTGCATCTACTCCAAGTCTTTCTTCTTTGATAAAAATATCTCTTTTAGCATCTATATTATTTACCACACGCCAAACAAGCATATAAGAATTTTCAAGCTTATTTTCAGCATCTAAAAACACTAAAATCCTAAAATGTTTTTTAAATTCTAAAAGTTTGTCAAAACTTTGTTCGATTTTTTCTTTTTTATCAAGCAAAATACAAACTATAGGACTTTTACTTTCTTTATAAAATTGCTTTAAATTTAAAAGTTCTACCTTAGTTTTAAAAAGTTCTAGTAATTTTTCATCTTCTAAAATTTCAAGCTCTTCAACTTGTATTTCTTCGCAAGCATCAAGTCCTGCTTTACCCCCAAAACAAGAATTAGGTGAAGCATGATCTAATTGATCACAAATTCCTTCTGAAATTAAAATTTTCTTTGTATTAAAACGATCTAACATATAAGGAATTAAAGCATCATAATCTTTCAAAGAAGGTGCATTTTTATCCACAAAAATTGCATGTTTAACAAAACTCATTTGCCCTACTCCCCAAAATGCATGCATAATTTGTTGCGCATGAGCGGGATATTTTGCATCGATTTTTGCTAAGATAAGATTATGAAAGACCCCATTTTCAGGCATATTATAATCAATTAAATCAGGTACTGAAGTTTGAAGCAAGGGTAAAAAAATTCTTTCAGTACCAAGCCCCATGATCTTATCTTCTAAAGGAGGCTTTCCTACAACCGTTGCTTGGTAGATCGCATCTTTTTTAGCATAAATTTTTTCTACTTTCATCACAGGAAAAAGTTCAGCAGGAGTATAAAAACCCGTATGATCTCCAAAAGGACCTTCGATTTTAAACTCTTCTAAATCCACATAACCTTCAATAACCACATCACTATCATAAGGTACAAAAATACCATTTTCACAAGGAGTAAGTTTTACAGGAGTTTTTTTAATAAAACCATAAAGTAAAAGTTCAAAAATTCCCTTAGGTAAAGGTGCTTGAGAACACCAAATATAAAGCGGATCTCCACCTATGGCTATACTTACAGGCATTTTTTTAAAACCAGCATTTTTGTATTCGTGATAAAAATTTGCCCCATCTTTATGAATTTGCCAATGTATTAAAAGTTCATTTTTATCACTCATTTGCAAACGATACATTCCAAGATTATTTTGAGTTTTATCTAAATTTTGTGTATAAACTTGCCCCATGGTAATAAATTTACCCGCATCATCTTCCCAAGTTTTTAGTATGGGAAGTTCTTCAAGTGAGTTTAAAATTTCATAATCATACAAGGCTTTATTTTTTTTCAGTCTTTTAGGAGGAATATTTTTAAAACTTAACAAATTCATAAAAAAATCCATTTTTGCTTTAAAACTCGTAGGAATATGAAGCTTGATGAGTTTTGAAATTTCTTCAGCCACCTCTTCATAATCACGTCCAAAAGCTAAATTTAAAGCCTTTTCATTGCAAAAAGTATTCATCAAAACAGGAAATTTATATTGTTTATTTAATTTTTTATCTATAGGATTTTTAAACAATAAAGCCTTACCTTTTTCTCCTTTTTTAGCTTCTATATAGGCTAAATGAGCGATTTCAAGATCTACATCTACAGGCTCTTCAATTACCCTTAAAAGATCATTTTCTTTTAAAATTTGAATAAATTCTTTCATAGCATGCTCTCAGCTTTTTTTAAAAGTTCTTTAGCACCTTTAGCAATAAACTCCTTAGCCAAACTCTCTCCAAAACCTTTAAAATCATCTTTTTTAATCATTCTTTTATCTTTTAAAATTTCTCTTCCATCGGGTAGTCCAAGCACTGCACGCACACAAATTTCATTTCCTAAAAGCTCTGCGTTAATACCTATAGGAACTTGACAACCCCCTTCTAAAGTAGCAATAAATTCTCTTTCAATGCTTGTTTCAATCAAAGCATTTTCATCATTTAAACATTTTAAAAGTTCTAAAATTTTTTCATCATTTATACTTTCTATACCTAAAGCTCCTTGAGAGGCTGCAGGGATTAGTTCATCCTTGCTAAATTCATAAACAAAATTCACTTGCTTATCTAAGTTTAAGCGTTTAATTCCCGCCATTGCCAAAATAATCGCATCAAAATCATTATTTTTTAATTTCTCTATACGAGAATTAACATTACCACGCAAAGAAATAATCTCTAAATCAGGTCTTAACAATAAAAGCTGCATTTTACGTCTAAGACTAGTAGTGCCTATTTTTGCACCTTTTGGCAAAGAAAGAAAATCTTTATAATTTTGACTTAGCATGGCATCATTACTTTGCTCTCTTTTACTTACCGCTGCCAAAACTAAACCTTGAGGAAAAAAACTAGGCACATCTTTTAAACTATGCACCGCCAAATGTGCTTCTTTTCTTAGCATACTTTCTTCAAGTTCTTTTGTAAAAAGTCCTTTGCCGCCAATTTTTGCCAAAGGAGAATCTAGCAAAACATCACCTTTTGTTTTAAAACCTTCTAAAAGCACTTCAATTTGATGTGTATTTTTTAAAATTTGGGCTACATGTTCACTTTGCCAAAGAGCTAATTGACTTTTTCTTGTTGCGATAATAAGCTTCATTTTCTATCCTCTATAATTTCAACATCAATGATTTCTTCATTAGAATTTTGATACTCTTGCTTAGTGTATTGATATTTTGATTTAGTCATTATTTTCAAAGCAATACCAAAGAAAAATACAAAAATTCCAAAAACACTTGTAATAATCCCTGGAACAACAAGTAAAAACCCTGCGATAACAAAAGAAAATTGTGTTAACATACCCTTTAAGCCACCCATTTGAAATTCAAGCATATTTTTCCAAAAAATTCCCAATAAAACCGCACCAAAAATCATACTCAAAAGTATGAAAAACAAAAAATTACCAAAACCAAAAAACACTATAAAAAATATACTTGCAATAATTTCAAGTACAAATAAAGGGCTTAAACTTAATTTATAATTCATAACACTTTCTTTTTAAGAATTTCCATAAGTTCATCAGTTTTTATAAGTTCCTTTACTAAACCTTCTCTTTGGATAAACTCTATTTCATTATTTTCTAATCCTTTACCAATAACTAACGCATAAGGAAAACCCATAAGTTCAAAATCATTCATTTTGACCCCAAAACGCTCATTTCTATCATCAAGCAATACTTCTAATCCAAGATTGGTTAAATCCTCATAAAGCTTATTAGCAAATTCTAAAGCCTTTTCATCTTTGAGATTTGAAACAATAATTTCAAGCACAAAAGGAGCTAAAGTTTTATTCCAAATACATCCTTTTTCATCATGACTTGCTTCAATAGCTACAGCCAACAAGCGTGAAACACCTATGCCGTAACATCCCATATAAAAAGGCTGACTTTTGCCATTTTCATCTAAAAAATTTGCATTCATCGCTTTGGAATATTTTTGCCCTAGTTTAAAAATATGCCCTACTTCTATACCTTTGCTTTGTTTTAATTTTGCTCCACATTTAGCACAGCAATCCCCTTCTTTAACTTCAATCAAATCTTTAAAACGATCTTTGTTTAAATTTACAACATCAATACCGATTAAATGATAATCTTTTTCATTTGCACCTATAATCATTTGCTTTTCGTTTTCAAGCTCAAAATCTATATAAAAATCTATATCTTTTAATCCCACAAAACCTATAAAACCGGCTACCAAACCAGCTTTTTCTAATTCTTCTTCGCTCGCATCAACTAGTTCAAGAGCACTACAAGCATTTTGTGCCTTGATTTCTTGCAAATCATCACTTCCTCTTATAAAAAACACAACTAATTTGCTTTCATTTTCGTAAATAGCTTTTTTTACCACTGCTTTAATCGTATAAAAAGCATTGATTTTAAAAAATTGTGCTAAAGAATCTATAGTTTTAATATTTGGAGTGTGAAATTTACTTGCATAATTTGCTTCAGGACGCTCATCTTGACAAGTTTTTTTAGCTCTTTTTGCAGCTTCAACATTAGCCGCATAATCACAATTTTCACAAATTAAAATATCATCTTCCCCATTTTTTGCTAAAACCATAAATTCCTTAGAACCACTTCCACCAATAGCCCCACTATCAGCTTCAACTGCTCTAAAATCAAGCCCCATTCTTTGTAAAATTTGAGAATAAGTTTTATACATAAGCTCAAACTCACGCCCTAAATCTTCTTCATTAGCATGAAAACTGTATCCATCTTTCATTAAAAATTCACGACATCTTAAAAGCCCAAATCTAGGTCTTGCTTCATCACGAAATTTAAGTCCAATTTGATATAAATGCAAAGGAAGTTGTTTATAGCTTGTGATTTTGTTTTTTACCAAAGAAAGCATAGCTTCTTCATGTGTTGGACCTAAAACAAATTCATTTTCTTTTCTGTCTTTAAAACGCAAAAGCTCTTTTCCAAAAACATTATAACGCCCACTTTCTTGCCACAAACTTGCAGGAGTGATAAAACTAAGATTTACTTCTTGTGCTCCAGCCTTATCCATTTCTTCTTTAACTATATTTTTAATCTTGTCTAAAACTCTTTTTCCCAAAGGCAAGAAATTATAAAGTCCGCTACCAATTTGTTCTACAAAACCTGCACGCGTTAAAAAAATATGACTAGGTAAACTCGCATCTTTTGGCGCTTCTTTTAAGCTTGGTGCATAAAATTTAGTAAATCTCATCATTATTCTCCATATCAAATTCACATTTATATTGATTTAAACCTTCAAGATTATTTTGCAAATCAAAAACATAACGCATAGCTTTAATCACTGTATCGCTTTGCATTTTACCTTGTAAATGCTTCAAATTTACAGTAGGTGTGTGTAAAAAAGCCTTAAAAACTTGATGAATCAACTTTCTAGCCTCTTCTTTGTCGGATTTTTTCAAGTATCCTTTTTTTAACGCAATTTCAAGTTGTTTATCTGCATATTCTTTAGCTTGCAAGCGTATAGCTTTGATAATAGGCATCAAAGCCAAATCGTTTAAATACCTAAAAAATTCACTTGTTTCACGGCCTATTATCCCATAAGCCATGCGAGCTTCTTGTTCTCTTAGTGCTAAATTTTTTTGAACTACAATCTCAAGATCATCTACAGCAAAAACAGATATATTTTCATTTTCATTGATATCAATATCCCTTGGAACTGCAATATCAAAAAAATACCTTTTGTAAGGAAGTTCTTCTATTAAAGAATTTGTAATAATAGCATTTGGTGCATTAGTAGCTGAGAAAAAAAACTCATATTGATTTAAATATTTTTTTAAATTTTCTAAACTATCATATTCGCTTAAAACACCAAGTCTCTCACACAAATCTTTAGCTTTTTGCAAGTCACGATTTAAAATAATCACTTTAGCACCAGCAGCAATTAAATGTTTTGCCGCAAGTTCTCCCATCTCTCCAGCTCCAATAACAACAGCTTTTTTTTGCGTTAAATCTGCAAGTTCTTTTGCTTTTGCTACGGCAACGCTAGCTACAGAAATAGGATTTTTAGAAATTTGAGTTTCATTGCGTACCTTAGCAGCACATTTAAAAGCACTATGTACCGCTCTTGAAAGATGTACTCCGCAAAAATTATTTTTTACAGCAAAAGCAAAGGCATCTTTTAATTGCCCCGCTATCTGAGTTTCTCCAACCACCAAACTATCCAAAGAACTTGCTACGGAAAAAAGATGGTGGATTGCTCCACTATCTTCAAAAATATCAGCTTTTTCAAGTAAAATATCTTTATCCACATCACAAAGCAAAGCCAAAGATTTAACAATAAACTCCGCACAGGCCATTTTTACAAAAGCAACAATTTCAACACGATTGCAAGTGCTTATAACCAAACATTCTTCAATATTTTCATGAGTACTAATGACTTTTAAAAACTCACTTTTTTTAGCTTCATTGGAAAAGCTTAACTTTTCTCTTAAGGTAATATCTGTATTTTTATGAGTAAAAGATATACAATAATACATTAAAATTCCCTATCTATCATAGCTTTAATAATATCATTAAGCTTGTTATTATCATATTTTTCAATCGCTTTACTAGCCTTTTTTGCATAAGTTTTAGCTTTCAAAATAGCTTTTTCCAAAGCTTTTTGTTCTTCAAATTTAGTTTTTAACCATTCTTTTTCATTTTCATTTAAATCTTTTTTAAATAAAGTCTGCAAATATGTCCTATCTTGTTCTTGCAAATTTTCATAAAGATAAATATAGGGTAAGGTAGTTTTACCCTCTTTAAAATCATTCATAGCAGGTTTTCCAAGAATTTTTTCATCGCTCTTAATATCTAAAATATCATCAATCATCTGAAAAGCGAGTCCTAAATTTTTACCATATTCTGCAAAATCTTTTTCATATAATCCAGCCAAAATAGCTCCGCATCTCGCACTTGCTTCGATCAAAACAGCTGTTTTATTATAAATCATTTTCAAATAAGCTTCTTTATTGATATTAAATTTCTCTCCCAAATCAACATCCATAAGTTCGCCTATAGCAAGCTTTACAACAGCATCTGAAATAATACTTGCAAATCTAGCATCCATTTTGCTTAATTCATAAAAGGCTTTGGAATACAAAATATCGCCCAACATAAGAGCATTTTTTGTACCAAATTCAGCATTAACAGATCTTGCTCCACGTCTTAACTCACTCTCATCAATAATATCATCATGTAACAAACTAGCAAGATGTATCAATTCTATAGCTGCGCAAATTTTAAAAGCAATCTCACTCTCATCTGCGATAGCTAATAATAATTTAGAACGTAATTTTTTTCCTGATTTTACATTTGAAAGCATATTTAAAATAGGTTCATAGCCAAGCTCTTGTAAAAACTGTTTTATTAATTCATCTATTTTTTGCACTATCTTTTCCTTGTTAATTACTATTATTATTTTCTTTGCTTGTTAATGGTTTTACCTGAGGTTCGTTAAAATTAATCATAGGAACAACCTGATTATTTTGCGGTGGATTTTGTAAAGCTTTTTTTCTTGGATCTAAAAATTCTACCATTAAGCGAGATTCCTTATCTTCTATATAAACCGTAAAAGTTGCCAAACCTTTATTATAAGCACTAAATTCTAAAATCAGTCTTGCTCTATCAATATGTGGATTAGTATAATCAGGTATTAAAGTTTGAGTTACCCAATCCAAATTTCTTCTTAAACTCATCACAAATTGACGCGGATATTTGCGAAATTTCGAATGTACGATGATATTAGTATTATCAAACAAAGTCCAATAAAAATCAAAATTTTGCACCTTATCTTCATAGCCTATTTCTTTAATCTGCACACTAGCTCTCTCATCTTTTTTAAGTATAAATTTATAAGTATAATCAAAAGTTGGTTCAGATGCTAAAACATTGCTAAAAATAAAAAAAATACAAATTAAACAAGGGCTTATTTTAAACAATTTTAGCCTTCGTGTCCTAAAATTTTTGCGCCTAATTCTATATAAATATCATTTTGCCTTTCTTCTATAAAATCACCATTTTCTAATATGAAATTTTTTACATCCATTTCTGTTAAACCTTGTTTTTCTAAAAGTTCTACCATGGCAATATGATCAGCAAAAAATTCCTCAAAAACTTTTTCTAAGGCTCCTAAATTTCCATTTTGTATAATTTCTATAAATTTTTCTTTTGGAGTTTTATTAAACATTTCATCAAAAAAATCCATTAATTTTCCTTGAAAATATAAGTTTTTGATTATAAAATTTTAATCGTTAAAAGTAGCTAAATTAAAATAATTAAAATTTAAATTTTATTTGCAATATGTAAAATTTTAGAAGTTAAATTCCGCATGGTGCGGAATTTATTATGAATGTGGTTTTGCTTGAGTGGCGTATTTTACACCCAAATCAAAAGCTTTAGCATTTGCATCACGAGTTTTTGCAGGAACCATATGAAGCATAGTTTCCTTTAAAACATCTAAATCTATACATTTGCTCATATAAGCAGCAATTGCAAGTGCTACAACTGATTGAGTAGCCACATTTCCTACCTCATCTTTAGCTATGGTAATAATAGGAATTTCAAAAATTTGCCATTTTTTATAATCTTCACTTTCAGGATGCACCAAATTTGGCTCTACAACTATGATGCCTCCTTCTTTTACACCGCCACGAAAACCTTTATAGCCCTTATCTGCAGTCGAAAGCATAAAGTCTATCTCCCCTTCTACAGCATAAGGAAATAAAATTTCTTTATCATCAATGATAATATCCACTTTAGTAGGACCGCCACGTACTTGTGAAGTATAAGTTGAAGCCTTAAAAGCTTGACGGCCTTCTTTAATGGCTGCTTCTGCTAAAATTTCTCCTGCAGTGATAACACCTTGTCCGCCTTCACCGCCAAATCTTAATTGATATTTCATTTTAAAGCTCCTAAATCCACCATTCTTTTTTCTTTGGCTGCACGACGTACTTCTTCATAAGCGCGGCAGTATTCTGGCTGAGAATTATCTTCATGTAAAATTCCTGTTGGAAATTTATCTTTTCTTTCTTCAAAATCCATGCTTTCAAATTTAGCTTTATCCACAACGCGATTTTTAATCCAATCAAGCATAGCTACAGCTTCGCCCATTTTGTTTTTTCTACCTAGATTGATATGACAATTTGAAAAAACATCTACAAAACTATAACCCTTATGCGCTAAAGCCTTATAAATTAAATTTTCAAGCTTATTAGCTTCGATCACATTACCCCTTGCCACAAAAGAAGCTCCTGCAGCTTTAGTTAATTCACACGCATCAAAATTTGGATCAATATTTCCAAATTGAGCTGTTACTGTATAAAAACCTTTTGGAGTAGTTGGACTTGTTTGAGAATTCGTAAGTCCATAGATAAAATTATTGATCACAATATGTGTTAAATCGATATTTCTACGACAACCATGTATGGTATGATTTCCACCAATTGCCAAAGTATCCCCATCTCCACTTACTACAATAACATGTTTACTAGGATTGGCTAATTTAATACCTGTTGCATAAGCTATGGCTCTACCATGAGTTGTATGAACTGTATTGCAATTTACATAAGAACTCATTCTACCACTACAACCTATACCCGAAACAAGACAAACATCATCCATATTCCAACCAAGTTTTTCTATTGCACGGATAATACATTTTAAAACAACACCATCGCCACATCCCCAGCACCACTGAGTAGGCATTTTATCTACTCTTAGATATTCATCATAATTAAAAGCCATTTATATACTCTCCTTTACCTTAGCAATAATTTCACTTGGAGTGATAGGACGACCATTTGCACGGTGCAAGCTAATAAAATCGCGACGCGAAGTTACTCTTTCAATCTCTTCAAGATATTGCCCCATATTAAGCTCGCTTACCATTACTTTTTTAAATTTGCTTACAACTTCAGCGATTTTTTTCTCAGCCACTGGATAAAGAGTAATTGGACGGAAAAGTCCCACTTTAATCCCTTGTTCTCTTAATCTTTGTATAGCTTCTTTTGCTGAACGACTCACGCTTCCATAAGCAATGATTAAAAATTCAGCATCATCAAGCATATACTCTTCATAAGAACAAATATCTTCTTGATTGTTTTTAATTTTACCTATGAGTCTTTCCATATTTTTTTTCACTATGACTCCATCTTCAGTTGGAAAACCTATATCTCCATGATGAAGTCCTGTAACATGATAACGATAACCTGTAAAGAAAGGATTTAAAGTTGCAGGCTCATTTTCTCCTGCTGCATAAGGTTTATAATCCTTTTTATCTCCTTCAAATTTTTTACGGTTATAAACTTTAATATCTTTTAAATCAGGTAAAACCGCTTTACCATTCATGTGCCCTACAGTTTCATCCATAAGCAAAAATACTGGAGTCATATATTTTTCAGCTAAATTAAACGCTCTAATGGTTTCTATATAAGCTTCTTCAAGACTTGCAGGAGCAATAGCAATACTTGCAAAATCCCCATGAGTTGGTGCTTTAGCTTGAAACAAATCTCCTTGTGCTACACGAGTTGGAAGACCTGTCGAAGGACCACCTCTCATAACATTTACAATCACAAGTGGAATTTCAGCAATAAATGCAAGTCCTATTTGCTCTGCTTTTAAAGAAATTCCTGGACCGCTACTTGCAGTCATGGATTTTACTCCACTCATTGCCGCACCAATAGCCACGCTAATACCTGAAATTTCATCTTCCATTTGTATAAAAGTTCCATCATTTGCAGGAAGCATATGACTTAGCTCGTGAGCTATCTCACTACTAGGGGTAATAGGATAGCCTCCAAAAAATTTACATCCACAATCAATCGCAGCTTTGGCGATTAAAACATTACCTGTTGCTATAACTTCTCTCATTATTTTTCCTATGTTAATTTTTTGTATTTGTTATTTTTTACGGCTACAGCTCTATCTTTAGCCTCAGCAGTAAGTTTGGCAAATTTAAATTCATCTCTTTTTGCCACCATAATAGCAAAATCAGGGCAATGTGTCTCACACTCGGTACAGCCTATACAGGATTCAGGGTGTACCACCTCTATCATTTGTCCTAAAACCGCATGCACATCATTGCGCATAGCTAAAACCCCAGCGGGGCAATAGCTAACACAAATATTACATGCTTTGCATCTATGCTCATCTACCCAAACAGGGGTATCTTTTGGAGCTGTCATACTCATGTTTTTCCTTTATCAACCTAATATTTTTTGAATTTCTTCACCAATTAAAGCCGGAGAATCCACCACATGAATTCCGTAACTTTTCAAAGCTTCTTTTTTAGCCGCAGCACTTTCATCAGCACTTCCTACTATGGCACCTGCATGCCCCATTCTTTTACCTTTTGGAGCAGTTGCGCCTGCAATGAATGCTACCACAGGTTTGCTAATATTTTCTTTAATAAATTTAGCTGCTTCCACTTCCAAACTACCACCAATTTCACCTATCATTACAATAGCTTTAGTTTCATCATCTTTTTGGAATTCACTTAAAAGTTCTTTATAAGCAAGACCTATGATAGGATCACCACCAATTCCTACTGCAGTAGAAATTCCATAACCACCTTGAACTACCTGATTAGCAGCTTCATAAGTTAAAGTTCCACTTTTTGAAATAAGCCCCACGCAACCTTTTTTAAAAATAAAACCTGGCATAATACCTAATTTGCATTCTTCAGAAGTGATAATACCTGGACAATTTGGTCCAATGATTTTCATACCCTTTTTATTGGCATATTGCTTAGCAAACATCATATCTTTTACAGGCGTATGCTCGGTGATTACAACTGCAAGCTTAATACCCGCATCAGCTGCTTCAATCACGCTATCACCCACAGCAAAAGCAGGTACAAAGATCAAGCTCACATCAGCCTTTGTTGCTTTAACCGCATCTACAACGGTATCAAAAACTGGTTTACCTAAATGAGTTTGTCCGCCTTTATGAGGGGTGACACCTCCAACTATATTTGTACCATAAGCCATGCATTGCTCAGCGTGAAAAGTTGCTTCTTTACCTGTAAAACCTTGAACTATTACTTTTGTATTTTTATTAACCAATATACTCATTTTCTATCCTTATCCTACTAAACTTTTTACAAGCTCTGCACCATTTTTAAGATTGGTTGCTGCTTTGATATTTTTAAGATTTGAATTATCTAAAATTGTCTTTGCTTCTGCTGCGTTAGTGCCATCAAGACGCACTACAATTGGAATATTTACCTCAACATTCTTAGTAGCTTCTAAAATTCCATTTGCTATCCTATCACAACGAACAATACCACCAAAGATATTGATAAATATAACTTTTACATTCTTATCTCTTAAAATGATTTCAAAAGCCTTTGCAACAGTTTCAGGAGAAGCTCCCCCGCCTACATCTAAGAAATTTGCAGGTTTTGCACCACTATAATTAATAATATCCATAGTTGCCATTGCTAGACCCGCACCATTTACCATACAAGCTACATCTCCATCTAATTTCACATAGCTTAAGCCAAATTCAGCCGCTTCTCTTTCAGCAGGATTTTCTTCAGTAATATCTCTAAGTTCAGCAATTTCAGGATGACGATAAAGCGCACTATCATCAAAACTGCATTTTGCATCAAGGGCATAAAAATCCCCTTCTGCAGTTTTAATTAAAGGATTGATTTCAAGCATATTCATATCTTTATCCATGTAAAGCTTATAAAGTTTAGCTATCATAGAAATGAGTTTTTTGCCTTCATCTTTATCAAGTCCTAAAACTCTCGCTACTTCAAGTCCATGAAACATTTTAAAACCAATTTGTGGATCAATGCCTACTTTTGCAATTTTTTCAGGACTTTCTTTGGCTACTTTTTCTATATCCATCCCTCCTTCACTTGAAGCGATAATGGTAATTTGCTCTGCCATTCTATTAAATAAAATAGCCAAATAATACTCTTTTACTATATTAGCGCCACTTTCTATATAAAGTTTTTGCACGAGCTTACCTTCAGGTCCTGTTTGATGAGTTACTAAATTCATTCCTAAAATTTTACTTGCATAATCTTTTACCTCATCTAAATTTTTAGCGATTTTAACACCACCACCAAGACCACGGCCTCCTGCATGAATTTGAGCTTTAACCGCCCAAACACTACCGCCTAATTCTTTAGCATTAGCCACAGCTTCATCTACGCTAAATGCAACTTTTCCCTTTAAGGTAGGGATACCATTATCCGCAAAAATTGCTTTTGCTTGATACTCATGTATGTTCATTTATTCTCCTTTATATTGATATTTGATTAAAGATTTTTCCAATTTGTCTTTTTCTTGTGAACTAAGATCTAATCTCATGATTTCAATCACACCTTCAAGTCCTAATCTTGCCATAACTCCCAAGGCTTTGTTTTGCACTCCAAATTCTCCATGTAAAATCACACTCATGGGTAAAAACTCGCCACTTCTTATGGACTCAAGCATTCTTATGCAAGCACTAGCAGGGGCTAAATAAGCTGAAGTTTTAAGATGTTTGATTACTTTAGCTCCACCTGTTTTAACTTCATTTTCCAAATCATCAAATTCTTCTTCATTTAAAAATTCGCTTATATTTTTATTTTTAACACTTGCGTAAGATTTTACCAAAACCATATCATCATTATGAAAACCAATAAGTCTTGTATCCACGCTTGACATTTTGACATTAAGTTTTTTGGCAAGCTCATACTTAAATCTTGCATTGTCTAAAACTCCCGCCATGGCTATAATTTTCTTTGATGAAAAAATTCCGCTTTCATAAAGAGTATTAAGTAGAAAATCCACAGGATTAGTTAAAATAATAAAAAGCGGATCTTCTGTAAAATCTTTAATTTTTTTAGCGCAATCAAGCATAATGTTTGTATTCAACTGAAGCAATTCTTCTCTACTTTGCCCATCTTTTCTAGCAAAACCTGCACTAAAAAGCACTATATCTGAATTTTTGGTATGAGTATAATCTTTAGTGCAAAGTAAATCTATATTTAAATTTAAAGCAGCTATGCTTTGAGTAAGTTCTAGTTCTTTTGCATAAAGTAAATCCTCATTGATATCTACTAAAACAATTTCATTTGCTATTTCTCTTAAAATCAAAGCATAAGCTACGCTTGAGCCCACATTACCAGCCCCTATAACAGTAATTTTCATCTTTGTCCTATTTTTTCTAAAATAGCGTTAAAAGTTGCACTTGGACGCATGATTTTATTTGCTTTTTCATCATCAAATTTATAATATCCACCCAAATCCACTTTCACACCTTGTGCATCATTAAATTCGGCTCTGATTTTTTCTTCATTAGAAGAAAGCTCTAGGGCAATATCTTTAAAAAAGCTTTGAAGCTCCATATCACTTGCTTGTCTTGCTAAATGATTTGCAAAATACATTGCTAAGTAAAAATGACTTGTTCTATTGTCATCTTCTTTAACTTTTCTTGATGGAGCTTTATTATTTTCAAGCCATTCGCCTATAGCCTCATCAAGACATTCTGCTAAAACCTTAGCTTTATGATTACTACACTTATTTGCATAAAATTCCAAACTTGCTTGCAAAGCCAAAAATTCACCCAAACTATCCCAACGCAGATGATTTTCTTCGACTAATTGTTCTACTTGTTTAGGTGCTGAACCCCCTGCTCCTGTTTCAAACATAGCTCCACCCTTTAACATAGGCACAACAGAAAGCATTTTTGCACTTGTTCCAAGCTCTAAAATAGGAAAAAGATCGGTTAAATAATCCCTTAAAACATTACCCGTGATAGAAATAACATCTTTACCTTCTCGGATTAACTCTAAACTTCTTAAACAAGCTTCTTTTGGAGCTAAAATGGCTATATTTCTACCCTTTTCTTTTAAACGATTTTGCACCAAAGTTATCATGATTTTATTACTAGCTCTTTTGCTATCTAACCAAAAAATAGCTTCGGCTCCACTAAGTTCTGATCTTTCTATACCTAAATCAATCCAATTTAGCACCGCATCAAATTTAGCCTGATTAACTCTATAAATATCACCTTTTCTAACCTTATGTTCTAATAAAACTTTACCGTTAGAAACTATTTTAAAAGCTCCTTCTTCTTTAGCCACAAAGGTTTTATCGTGCGAGCCATATTCTTGGGCCTTTTTAGCCATTAAACCTACATTAGATACACTGCCAAGTTTTGAAGGATTTAAAGTACCATTTTTATGCAAATCTTCAATAACTGCTTCATAAATAGTTGCGTAAGTTTGATCAGGAATTACGGCATTTGTGTCCTTTTCCTTACCTTCCTTATCCCACAATCTTGCGCCATTTTTAAGCATTGCAGGCATAGAAGCATCAACAATAACATCGCTTGGAATATGAAGATTTGTAATGCCTTTATCTGAATTTACCATAGAAATATCTGCAGATTTAGCTAAAATTTCATTGTATTTTTTTAAAATTTCATCTTTTTTACTTGAATTTTCGATCTTACTTAAAAGCTCACTTAAACCATTATTTGGATTAATACCTAATTTTTCAAATTCATCTTGAAATTCGATAAATAATTCTTTAAAAAATACTTTTACCGCATAACCAAAAAGTATAGGATCACTTACTTTCATCATTGTAGCTTTTAAATGCAAAGAAAAAAGCACATCATCATCTTTGCTTGCTTTAATTTCTTTTGCATAAAATTCCTGAAGTTTTTGCACATCCATAAAAGTAGCGTCTAAAATTTCATTTTTTTCAAGTTTTAAGTCCTCTTTTAAAATTTCATTTTTACCATCAATACTTGTAAATTCTATATTAGCCACACAATCTTGATCGATTAAAACCGCTTTTTCATTAGAGAAAAAATCCCCTTCTTTCATGTAAGAAACACGAGTTTTTGAGTTTGGATTAAACTCAACCGCACGATAAGGATTGTTTTTTGCATAGTCTTTTACTGCTTTTGTTGAACGACGATCTGAATTTCCTTGTCTTAATACAGGATTAACCGCTGAACCTAAAACTTTTTGATATTTTGTTTTAATTTGCAATTCTTCATTATTTTTTGGCTCATCTGGGTAATTTGGTAACATATAACCCTTAACTTGCAATTCTTTAATCGCCGCCTTAAGCTGAGGAATAGAAGCTGAAATATTTGGGGTTTTAATAAGATTTGCATCCGATCTTTTGACAAGCTCGCCTAAAAGCCCTAAAGCATCTTCACATCTTTGTTCCTCTTTTAAATACTCACTAAAAGTAGCTAAAATCCTTCCAGATAAAGAAATATCCGAGGTTTTTACTTCTATATGCGCTCTACTTAAAAAAGCTTTCACTATAGGCAAAAACGAATAAGTCGCAAGAGCTGGGGACTCATCTGTTAAGGTATAAGTAATTTGCATTTTTAGTCCTTTAAAAACTTATTTTTATTTTCATTTTTAAGTATATTACAAATAAAAAAAAATGCAAGAGTAAGTTTAAAGTTTGTTTTAGTTTTCAAACAAACTTTAAATATTTTTAATTAAGTAAATTAGCAGGAAGTTGTATGATATTTTTAATAAGATTAAAAGGGGTTTTTAGGGTATCTGTTAAAATTTCGGTATGAAATTTAGGGTCATCTATACTTCCATCTATTTTTAAGTTTGTGCTAATTTCTTGATTTTTACCTAAAATTACATAATTTAAAATTGGAACCTTGGATATAGCTTCTGAAGCTGATTTTAAAGTTTTAAGCTCTAAACTAAAATCCACTGTATTTAATCTTAAATTTGCTGATCCTAAACCATATATATCTACACTATCGCCATTTAAATTAATAGCTGAAACACTTAAAAGATCTTTTTTCCTATTAAAAATAATCTTTCCATCATGCAAGCTTAAACCTTTTTGATTAAAAGTTGGAGATTTAAACATCAATAAACTTGGTACAGTATCAATAAAGGAAATAAGCTGATTTACACCTTTTAAATCCTTCACATAAGTGTTTTTAAAATCGATCTGTCCGTCAAAATACTCCAATCCACTTCCTTTTATACTTAAGTTAAACACTCCATCTTGAACAGCTTGTTTTTGTAAAAACTCATTTAAATAATTATCATCAATATTGCTAACGTTTAAATTTAAATCATTAGAAGAATAATAAAGATCAAATTTTGCATTTCCTCTAGAACCTTTAAGATCCAAAGCATTGCCTTTTAAATCAGCCTCTACCCTATCAAAAGCCAAAGTTTTATTAGAATCTGGCAAAATTAAAGCTACATTTGCTCCACCAAAACTAATATTTTGGGTATTAGTAGAAATATCAAATGTTGAATTTGAAGAGTTGGAATCTTTTCTATAAATATAACTTAAATTTTTCAAATGAATTTCTTTATTATCAGAACTTATTTTAGCACTTGCTGTATCACTTTGAGTATGAATTTCTATAATGCCTTTATTTTTTACAATATCAAAGCTATCATTTTCATAAGGAGTTTGACCGTTGATAAGTAAATTATTTTTAAAATAAGCATCATTAACGCTTGCATTAAAATCTTCGAAATTTAAAGTTTTATAATAAACATTTTTAGCATCGATAAACCCAAACTTTTTAAGCAATGGAGAAAATGAAAATAAAATCTTAGGATTACTAAGATTAGCCTCAAGTCCATCTTTAAAATTTAAAATCAAATTCCACTGAGGAATGCTAATGTTAACATTTTGCGAATAATCTAATTTTACTTCTACATTTTGATTTTTTAAATCTAAAAGCTCCCCATTGTCAAAATAAAGCCTTGAAATCTGAGTATTGAAATTTCCTTGCTGTTTTTGCAAGTCAAATTTAGCATTAAAATCAGCTTTTAAAAAGCCATTTTCAACACTAGCATTTTCTATATTTAAATTATTTTGATTTAATTTGACAAATGCTTTTGCAATATTAAAATCAGCCAAAGAAATACTAGCATTCTCTAAAGCTAAAATACCACTATAAAAAATTTCACCCTTATCATGAAAATCAATTTTAAGCTCTAAATCACTTTTAATTTTTCCGCTTTTTTGATAAAAAGGTAATGAAAAATGATAATCTTCCAAAGCTTTAGCAAGTTTTTCGTCAAATTTTAGATTATTAGACTTAATACGCAAATAAATCCCAGCTTTTTTTTCATCAAATAAATCATATAGATAAACCTTACTAGAACTTAAATCAGCACCATTATAGAAAGCTTTATTAAAGACAAAATCAAGCTTTTGTTTGTTTAAATTTAAATCGAGTTTTGGAATTTCAATAGCATTCATTTTATCATCCAAACGAACTTTGACATTATTAACATAACCTGATGCGCTAATATTGTCTAAATAATAATTATTTTTAGTAAAATCTATAAAGCCCTGCAAATAATCTAAATGATAAAATTCTCCCTTAGCCCTATATGCCATCCAAAGATTTAAACTCTGTGGAAGTTCTATTCTTTTATTAACTCTTTTAAAAATTTCCGTAATATTTCTAATATTTAAATCTTCTATTTTATAAGCTAAATTTTTATCTTTGTAAGAGATACTTGCGTTAAAGTCAAGCAATTCTCCAGTTGCTCTACCTTGAAAATAATAAAACTCGCTCTTAGTATTGATACTTAAATTTCCATCAATATTTAAATCATAATCTTTTAATAAAAGTTTTTTAATACCAGCTATAAGTTCTTTATTTTGACGCTGTAATGTTAATTTTAAAAACAATAAATCATTATCTATAAAAAATTCATTATCTTTAAATAAAATACGCACATGATTATCTTTTATATTTAAATTTTGTATATCAATCTCTTCAACAAAAGTATATAGATATTTTAAATTTTTTGTTATTTTTAAAATCTCTGTTGAAGCATTATCAGAAGAGTGAGTTTGTGATGAAATTTCGGAATTTTGAGTCTCATTTATAGTGATATTTTTTGCTCGTACAATTAATTTTTTATCTAATTTAATATATAATTGTTCTAATTTTAAAAAATCAAATTGGATACTAGAGATGACAATCCCATTTTTAAGCACTATAAACAAAGCTAATATAAGCACAACAAAAAATACAACAATATATAAAATTTTCTTTTTCATACGCAACTTCTTTTTGATATTTATTTTGGGGATTTTTTATTATCTAACTCAGCCTTTAAAAAGCAATTCTGTGGTATTTATTCCCCAAGGTTCAATTTCTCAAATTATAACATATTTAAAGCAAAATAAATATCAGATGAGTAGTATTGATAAATATATTTTATTTTTTTTAGGACACCCTCAATCAGGCTGGATCAACATAGGTACAAAAGATTTAAATAGAGCTGAATTTCTACATAAACTCACTATTGCTAAAGCAGCACTTCAAACCATTACTCTTATCCCAGGGGAAACAAGTGTAATCTTTTTAGAACAAGCAGCCAAACAACTTGGACTTGATAAAGATATACTTTTAAAAGAATTTCAAGCTCAAGCTCCTTATGATGAAGGAGTTTTTTTACCAGAAACTTATAAAATCCCAAAAGGCATTACAGAAAATCTACTCATTCAAATGCTTTTAAATCATGCTGAAATTTCCAATAAAAAAACTTCTGAGAAAATTTTTGGGGATTATAATCCAAAAAAATGGCACCAATATATCATCATCGCTTCTGTAATACAAAAAGAAGCTGCCAATGAAAATGAAATGCCTATAGTTGCAAGCGTAATTTACAATCGACTTAAAAAAGGTATGAAGCTTCAAATGGATGGAACTTTAAATTATGGAATTTACTCCCATGTAAAAGTTACCCCACAAAGAATAAGACAAGATAATAGCTCTTATAATACCTATAAATTTACGGGATTGCCTAAAGAAGCGGTTTGTAATGTTTCTTTAGCTGCTATTCGTGCAGCTATTTTTCCTTTAAAAACAGATTATTTATATTTTGTGCGTGATAAAAATACTGGAGTTCATATTTTTAACACAAATATAGATGATCACAATAAAGCTATAAATTTACAAAAAGGAAAATAATTTTGATATTTTTATACAAAATAATTAAATTGGAACAGTATTTGCTTGCTAATATTAAAAATTATAAAAAGGATAAAAAATGATTAACCCATTTAAGTCAAAAGAACTAGTCACTGGTGCTTTAGCGGGTAGAAATCTAAGAAATCAACTCATCAATGCCAATCTTGCAAATGTTGATACTCCTTTTTATAAAGCAAGAGATATTGAATTTGAAACAGCTTTGGTAAATCGTGCAAATGAAATTTTTAAAAAAAATGATAATAAAGAATTGCAATTAGCCGTAACTGAAGAAGGACATCAAAAACCTTGGAAATTTCCAGATCCTAGTAAATCTACTATTTACTTAAGAGACGGACATTTAGCAAGAAATGATGCAAATACTGTTGATCTAGATGTAGAAACCACAGAAATGAGCAAAAATACAGTTATGATAACAGCTCTTGATGGAGTTTTAAGAAGACAAAGCAATATCTTTAGTTCTATACTTGACGCAAGCTCTAAATTAAGTTAAAGGTAAATTATGGCATACTTAAGTGATTTTGATATTAGTGGTTATGGTTTAAGTGCTCAACGTTTTAGAATGAATGTTATTAGCTCTAATATAGCTAATGCAAACACTACAAGAACAGCTGAGGGTGGGCCTTATAGAAGACGCGAAGTGATCTTTAAAGCAACAGATTTTGATAAGCTTTTAAATGAGCAAATTAACAAAGATAATAATTTTTTAAAATATGAAAATCCTTTAAATGATCCAAGTTCGCCAGAAGAAGCTAAACCTGCTATTCAAAGTGTTGTAGTGGATAAAGTGGTCAGAGATGACAAAGATTTTCGTATGAAGTATGATCCGAGCCATCCTGATGCAAATGCTGAAGGTTATGTAGCGTATCCAAATGTAAATCCTGTTATTGAAATGGCAGATTTGATTGAAGCTACAAGAGCTTATCAAGCCAATGTAAGTGCTTTTACAAGTGCAAAAACTATAGCTCAAAGTGCGATTGATTTATTAAGAGGATAATAAAAAATGAACAATATTAATGATTTAAGATTAAATAATAATATTTCAAATACCAACAAAAGTCAAAATTCCACAGGAATTGGTGATGAATTTGCCAAGATGCTTAAAAATGAAATCGATGATTTAAATAAAGCACAAGAAAGTGGAGAAGCTGCAATGACAGACATTGCCACAGGACAAGTAAAAGATTTACATCAAGCAGCTATAGCTATCACTAAAGCTGAAAGCAGTATGAAATTTATGCTAGAAGTAAGAAATAAAGCGATCAGTGCTTATAAAGAAATCACAAGAACTCAAATTTAAACCCTAATGCAAGAATATAAAAAAAATAGGGTTTCAAAAGTTGCCTTTGCCTACTGCATGGCACTTTTGTTTATGATTATTTTTATCAGCTCTACTTTTTTTCTTACATCAAAACGTCATATACCTAACACTGAAAAAGATCAATACGCTCTTGCTCTAAGAGGATCGATTATAACTAAAGATAATTTTACTATCACAAGTTCTAAACAAATTTATCGTGCTGAAATTGATCTTAGAAGTATCAACAAAGATAAATTTGATCTATTTTTAAAGCTTTTTCAAATTTATAGTGGGATAAGTAACGATCAAATAGCAGATATTAAAAAAAGAATGCAAAATCAAAAAAAACGTTCTTATAATTTTGTTCTTTTACAAAACTTAGATTCCAAGCAAGCAAGCTACCTTAAAGACCTTGCTAAAAAACTTTATATACAAGGCTTTTTCAAAGCTTTTACAAATAATTCTGGAAGAGTTGAAACAAGAGGATTAAATATCATCGAACATGAAGAAGATAGAATTTACATGTCAAAAGATTCTTTTACTCCTATTATCGGTTATACTAAAATGATATTAGATCCAGAAAGTGGAATTTTAAAAAATATAGGAGTTAAAGGTTTAGAAAAATACTACGATGAATGTCTAAGTCCTGTTCAAAATGAAAAAATTCAAGGACTTAAAGATATAGGTGGAAATATTATTTTAAATCTAAATTCACTACAGCAAAAAAAGATCAATGGTTGTGATTTATATTTAAATCTTTCTTTGAAACTACAAAAAAGCATAGAAAAAGCTATAGATCAAAGAAATGAGGATTTAAAAGCCAATGAAATCATCGTTGGGGTAATGGAAAGCAAAACAGGAAGAATTTTAGCTTTAGCAAGCTCAAGGCGCTATGACCCGCAAAATCGTGGAAAAGATCTATCAGTTCTTAATGCAAGTGCTATAGAATACGGCTATGAAGCAGGTTCTGTTATAAAACCTTTTATCTTTACAACAGCCTTAAGACTTGGTAAAATAAAAATGGATGAAGTCATTAATACTTATGGCGGTTCTTATAAGCTAGGACGTTTCACCATCAAAGACGATCACAAAATGGACAAAATGACTATGGAGGAAGTTATAAGATATTCTTCAAATATAGGCATGATACAAATTGCTAAAAGACTTAACAATATAGAAATCGTATCAGGACTTAAAATATTTAAATTTGGCGAAAAAAGTGGTATTGACCTACCCTATGAACAAAAAGGAGAAATTCCAAATCCTAAGCGCTTAAGAGATATAGAAAAATCTGTTTTAAGTTATGGTTATGGACTTAAAACAACCTTTATACAACTCCTTGCAGCTTATAATGTTTTCAACAATGATGGGTTTTATATCACACCGCGTTTAGCTGAAAAATTCTATCAAAATGGACGCTTTACAAATCTTGATAATGATGTAAAAAAAGAAAAAATTCTTTCTAGCGAAGCCACTAAAACGATGCAAAATGTTCTTATAAATGTTATAGAAAAAGGAACAGGAAAAAAGGCAATTACACAAGGTATTATTGCAGGAGGTAAAACAGGAACGGCAAGAATAGCCGAAAGACAAGGTTACACCTCAAATCGCTACAATGCATCCTTTTTTGGTTTTGCAAATGATTTAAATCACGCCTATACCATAGGAGTTCTCGTAAGACATCCTACTAAACCTTATAGTTATTATGCTGCACAAAGTGCTTTGCCTATGTTTAAAGATGTTGTTGATATTTTAATCAATGAAGAATTTCTAACGCCTATACAAGACAATAACCAAACTAACACAAACAACTAGTTTGATATATCTTTAGAAAATATCACCTCAACAGCACCTATAAGTTCTTCAGCAATCTTAGCAGCAAAAGTTGTATCATTAAGTATTGAAATTCCTTCAGCTGTTGTGATTTTTCTTACTGAAATAAGATGTTCAACATTGCTCAAGGTTAAAGTATCGATTTCTTTTAAAATTTCTTTTCCTTTTTGAAGATTTTTAATAATCAAATAAAGCTTTTCACGATCTTCAACCACTCTAAGCTCTTCGATACTTCTTAAAAGCTCTCCTAAATTCGATCTAATTTTATTATACTCTAAAGCCAAAAATTCATTAGAAGAACTAGAATATTTCTTAATATTTGCTTGGATAATTTTTAAATTTTTAGTTGTTTCGACTAAATTTTTAGCTGCCATCTTAAAGGTAAAAATTTTATGATTCTTTGTTTCATCGTTAATATAAACTTGTGCTTTAGTTGAAAAATCAATAATAGCTTCAAAAAGAACCTTTATCCTAGTTTGATACAAATAGTCCAAATCCACATTTTTACTAAACCACCTTTTATTTTCTAAAATTTCTTTAAAACTTTTATCACTTTGTATATCTTTACGACTAAAACCTATAGCATGAGCAACAATTGCATAGGTATTGTTATAAAGATGCTCGCTTTCTTTCCTTAAAGCTTCGATGGCTGTGTCGCTAAACTTAACCAAACTACTATCAAGATATAAAGGTTTGTCTTTATTCTTATCTTTAGGAGCTTTTACTATCTTATTTAAAAAAAGAACAATTTGAGGAGTAAAGAATGAAAAAAGCACAACACCAATTAAATTAAACAAAGTGTGAAATAATGCTACTTTCAAAGCTATATCTTCTATGTTTAATATAATGGATAAAAAATTAAGAAAATGTATAAAATAAGGAAAAATAAGCACTATTAAAAAAGCTATACCAAAATTAAAAATACAATTTGCAAACGCTAATTTCTTTCCTTCAATATTGGTACTTAAAGAAGCTAAAACAGCCGTTACAACCCCTCCAACACTAGTACCTAAAGTTGCTGCTAAGGAATTTTCCAAACTGATTTGTCCAGCAAGTAAAGCAGCAACAATAATAGCCATTGTAGCTGTGCTTGATTGTATAACTCCTGTAAGCAAAGCACCTAATCCTAAAAAAACAAAAACTCCTTTAAAACCAGCAAAATCAAAGCGAGAAAGATCAATTATATGTTTAAAATTTTCAAAACCACTTTTAATATAATCCACACCCAAAAAGAAAAATCCTATACCAATAAAAATATTACCCAAACCCTTTAATACACTATCTTTTTGAAAGAAAAATAATACTCCAATAATCAAAAGTGGGATAGCTAACATTGAAATTTTAATATTTGTCAAACCAACAATCAGCCAAGAACTTGCCGTATTTCCTAAATTTGCTCCAAAAATAATCCCTATGCCCGCACCTAAAGAAATAAGCCCTGCACTCAAAAAAGAAATCGTAATAATAGAAACTAAAGTTGAAGATTGCATAATTAAAGTACTTAAAGTACCAAAAAGTATACTTTTTATCTTTGTATCAGTTGACTTTGCTAAAATTTTTTCAAGCAAACCACCACTAAAAGCTTTAAAACCTATACCTAAATTAGTCATTCCAATAAGAAGTATTGCCACTCCTGCTAAAAGATTGGCAAGCTCGTCATAACGAATTAAAATAAAAATCAGAACTAAAGTAAAAATGCTCCATGAAATAAATTTAAAATATTTTAAAGAATTTCTTTCCTCTTGCAATACCTAACCTTTTAATTTTTCAAATTCATTCATCAGAAATTCTCTTAAATTTTCAGCTTCTTCTTCGCCTTTTTCTAGATACTCAAGTAATAAATTTTCCAATTCCTTTAAAAAAGAAAAAAGTTCATTTTGCCAGATACTATCGTTTTTATTACTCAAATTCATGGTTTGTATGAAAGTCAGCTCCCTGCTTAAATCCCCAAGTTTTTCTAAAAATTCATCTTTTTGATCAGAAATTTTTAATGCTAAATTAGCATTTTGGATATTTTCTTTAAATTCTCTGATTTTTTCATCGATTAAATCACAAAATTTCGGATAAATATCCATTTTAATAGGCTCTAAAAGAGTTCGCTCATCTATATTTAAAGTAAGCTTTTTAACAGCAAAATAAAGAGCTAAAAAAGACAAAGCTGCTATGAGTAAATAAATTCCTAGCATTAATAACCCTTAAGGGCTAGCATTCCGCCATCTAAATTGATGCTTTCAAGTCCCAATTTTTCAGCTATAAATTCAGCTGCAACCATGCTTCTATGACCACTACGACAAATAAAAGCAAGTTTTTTATTTTCATCTCTTTTGCTTTGAAATTCATCTAAAAATTTAGCATTTAAAAGCCCTTGATTATCATATAAAGCTACACATTGCGCATTAGGTAAAATGCCTTCTTCCCATTCTAAAGGAGTACGCACATCAAAAATTTGATATGCGTTTAAATCTTGCTTTGTCCAAAGACTCGCAGGGATATTTTCTATCATGAAAAAGCCTTGTTGATGATTTTTGTAAGGCTTGCATTAAATTCAGCAGGATTATCCACACCCATACCTTCGCTTAGTTTTGCCATATTTAAAACCAAAGTTGCTATATCTGCACTAAAGGTTTCGTTATTTTTAAGACCTGTAAAAATAGCGTGTTTTGGATTGATTTCTAAAATAGGTTTGAAATTTTGTTCTTGACCCATTTGTTTTAAGAGTTGTTGCATAGCAAAATCAGGTTTATTTTTATCATAAACTATACAACTTGGGCTATCTTTTAAACGACTGGTTAGTCTTACATCTTCAACTTGATCTTTTAGAAGTTCTTTAAATTTAGCTACAAGTGGAGCAAAAGTATTTTTTTCTTCATCGCTTAGTTCATTTTTATCTTCTACTTGATTGATGGCTACAAATTTCAAACCTTCAAATTCTAGCATAGGAGTTACTAAAGAATCAATCTCATCGTCCATGAGTAAAACTTCTATATTTTTTTGTTTATACTCTTCAAGTAAAGGAGAGGTTCTTAATAAACTTTCATTATTTCCTGCTATATAAAAAATTTCCTTTTGTTCGCCTTGAAGGTCATTTTTATACTCCTCTAAAGAGCGTAAATTTTCACCTTTAGTGCTTTTATAAAGCATGAGTTTTAAAAGACCGTCTTTTTCTCCACCAAAACCATAAAGTCCTTCTTTTAATACCTTGCCAAAGGTTTTAAAGAAAGATAAGTATTTTTCTTTATCATTGTTTTTTAGTTTTTCAAGTTCACCTAAAATCTTTTTAACGCTAGCTTCTTTAACACCTTTTAAAATTTGATTTTCTTGTAAAATTTCACGGCTTACATTAAGCGGCAAATCTTCTACATCGATAATCCCACGCACAAAACGCAAATAAGTTGGTAAAAGTTCTTTATCGTCATCACTGATAAATACGCGTTTTACATAAAGTTTTAAGCCACTTTGATAATCCACACGGAATAAATCAAAAGGTGCATTTTGTGGTATGAAAAATAAAGAATTGTATTCTAATTTTCCTTCGCTTTTAGTGTGAAGATAAAGTAAAGGTTTGTTTGAATCATGAAAATTTTGCTCATAAAATCTTTCATAATCTTCTGCTTTAAGGCTTGATTTTTGCATTCTCCATAAAGCATTGGCTTTATTGATTTGAGAAATTTTAAGTTCAGTTTTCCCTTCTTCTTCGCCTTCTTTAGCAGGAGTAAATTCTTCTTTTTCCATGAAAATTGGAAATTGAATATGATTAGAATATTTTTCAATAATGCTTTCGATTTTATAAGTATTAGCAAACTCATCATCTTTTAAATATAAAGTAATGCTTGTTCCTTGTTCTTCTTTGTTTGCGTCATCAATCTCATAACCATTTGCATCAGAACTCCAAAGATAAGCTTTATCATCTAAAGCTTTTTTACTTAAAACTTCGATTTTACTAGCCACCATAAAAGCAGAATAAAAACCTACTCCGAATTGTCCTATGAGTTGAGAATCTTTTTTAGCATCACCGCTCAAATTTTCTAAAAAGCTTTTAGTACCGCTTTTTGCTATGGTTCCAAGGTTGTTGATAAGATCATCTTTATCCATACCTATACCATTATCACTAATGCTTAAAGTTTTTTTATCTTTGTCAATTTTGATTTCAATTTTAGGTTCGAATTTTAAGCTTTTATATTTATCATCACTTACACTCAAAAAATTAAGCTTATCTAAAGCGTCGCTTGCGTTTGAAATAAGTTCTCTTAAAAAAATTTCTTTATTAGAATATAAAGAGTGTATCATAAGCTGTAAAAGCTGATTTACTTCGGTTTGAAATTGCATTTTAATCTCCTTTGTAATTTTTTAAAGTGGTATTTTAGCAAAAAATACAAATTCTAAAGTAAATTTAAAGATTTATTTGAAAATTATAAAACCAAGCCATGCGGCAAATAAACAAAGAAAGACATTTAAGAGAATATTTAACGCAAAATAAAGATAATTTCCACTTTGCAAAAGAAGTAAATTTTGATAAGAAAAAGTAGAAAAAGTTGTAAAAGCTCCTAAAAAACCTGTACTTATAAAGCTTTTAAGTAAAGGAGATAAACCTTTATTTTGCACATAAGAAAACAAAAGTCCTATGATAAAAGAACCCAAAACATTAACAAAAAGAGTTCCAAGGTTGATAGAATAAGGAAAAAATTTATTCACTAAATTAATAGAAAGCATTCTTAATATTGCTCCTATAAATCCCCCAAAACCAACAACTAAAAGGGTATTTAGCAAAGCTTAGCTCTTTCTTGCTCGAGCAATTCTTGCATTTTTTTTCTGGTGTTTTCAAGCCATTTTTCATCATTTGTATCGACTAAATCCATACAAATGATTTTAAGCACTCCACTGCTTGCACTAAAACTTTTTGTGTCTAAAATTTTTGCAGAATCCACAATTAAAATAGGCTGAACTTTAAGATTTAATTTTTCACTTAAAATTTTTGCTCCACTTTGAAATTTAAGCATTTTTTCATTTTTAGATCTAGTTCCTTCTGGAAAAATAGCCAAAACCCTATCTTCACTAATTCTTTCTTTTGCTTCTTTTAAAACTCGCACTAAATCACGCGGATTTTTTCTATCTATACAAAGAAGTTTTGGTTTTTTCATAGCAACTTTGAAAATAGGAATTTCTCCTAATTCTTTTTTGGCAATCCAGCATAAATTTTTAGGATATAATTCTTCTAAAGCGATAATATCTAAAGCACTTTGATGATTCATTAAAATCATCTGAGCTTGCGGATTAAAAGTGCCAATGATTTCTTGTTTATAAGAGATGGTGTATCTTTGAAATTTAGCCCAAATTTTGCGGATTTTCCAAAGTGTGTTTTGAGATTTTGTAAAGCAAAAACAAAAAACCACTAAAGCAACGCTTAAAACAAAAAAAATCCAAAAATAAAGAGCTTTAATTTTTTTGTAAATCATCTTTATTAATCCAACCTATTTTTCCATCAGAAAACAGTACTTTAATATAATTTTGTCTTTTGCCTAAAACTTCTACTTTTTCATCTGCATTTGCCGTATAAAAATAAGTTGAAGGCTCTGTAGGTAAAATTTTAGCCCTAGAACCAGCCTTGATAATCGCATTTTGAGTATTGGTATCTACAAGAAAACTAAGCGCAAAACAAACAACTGCCAAAGCCAGAATAATGTAATTTTTTCTCCATACAAATAAAGCTCCAAATAAAACCGCTAAAAACCATAAGGTATATTGTTTATAAATATTTAAGTCTTTATTTACAGGATTTAAATCACTCTGAGTGCTGATCTCATCGTCACTAATTTTTAGTTTTAAATTTATATTTTCAAGCTTTTTACTGTCCTTATTGAAATACGAAAATTCAAAATTTGTTTTACTTAATGGCAAAATAGCATAATAAAAAGCACTAGAAGCATTAAAATCCCCTTTTAAATTTTCAATGCCTTGCTTTTGAATTCCTTCTATAAAAAAGCTTTTAAGATTTGTATTGGTTGCGTTTAGTTCTACCATCATAATGATATTAGCATCATCAAAATAACTCGCTTTAACTTTTTTAATTTCCAAAGAACTTGCCACAAGGTGTGAAAAATCTTTATTGGATAAAGTATTTTCAAATTTGATAGGATTAAGATTGATATCAGCCTCTTGAAAAGCTTCATTATTTCTAAGAAGTTTGATAGAAATTTTACTCAAACTAGCATTTGAATTTTTAGCTTCAAACCATAAAGTTGTTTTATATTCGTTATTGATAAATTCCCATTTTGCATCTGGATTTAAAAAAGATAAATTAGTTTTTTCTACGCTTATGTTAAAATCAAATTTTGTATTTTCCGTAGTGCGAGCATAGATCGTAATAGGAAAAACTTCTCCAACATATACCCTACTTGGATATTCATCATTTGTAAGAACCAAACTCCCTTTAGCTATAAAAGGATCATCTACATTGCTTTCAAAGTCATTATTTTCATCGCTTGGCGGAATATTTTGATAAATTTTTTGTTCTTCTTGGGGTAATTTTTGTAATTCTTTTTGCATATTTTCATCTTGGCCGCTAAATACAGAAATTTCACCTCTGCCAAACAATACAACAACACTAAAAATTAAAGTTAATAAAATTTTCAAAATAAAAAGCCTTTAAGCATTTTCAAACCTAGATCATTACCTAGAACTTTTTCACAAGCACGCTCAGGATGTGGCATGAGCCCAAAGATTTTTTTGTTTTCATCACAAATTCCTGCGATATCAAATACAGAGCCATTTGGATTTGGCTCGTATTTTAGAGTAATAAGATCTTTATCTTGTAATTCTTTTAAAGTAGCCTCATCAGCGTAATAATTTCCCTCTCCATGAGCAATTGGTAAATTAATAATTTCATCTTTTTTGAAATTTTTCAAAAAGGCATTATCATTAGAAACTACTCTTAAATTTTGGTTTTTTGAGATAAAGCTAAGATTATTGTTATGCTTCATTGCACCTTTTAAAAGACCGCTTTCAAGTAAAATTTGAAAACCATTACAAATACCTAAGATATATCCTCCCTTTTTTGCATGATTAAAAACACCTTGCATAACAGGAGCAAGTTTTGCAATAGCTGCACATCTTAGATAATCTCCATAAGAAAATCCGCCTGGCAAAACAACTAAATCTGTATCAAATTCTTTTTCTTCATGCCAAACAATCTGCATTTTTACTCCAAGTTTTTCAAAGGCATAAGCTGTATCAAATTCACAATTTGTCCCTGGAAATCTAATAATAGCAACTTTCATTTTACTCTTTCTCAATTATAAGCTCATAATCTTCAATGACGCTATTTACCAACAACTCTTCACACATTTTTTTTACTTGTTCTTTGGCTAATTTTTCATCTTTCTCATCAAGAGAAATTTTGATTTGTTTTGCTATTTTTACTTCTTTAACACTATTAAAATTTAAAGAATGCAAAGCTTTTTCCACCGCTTTGCCCTGTGGATCTAAAACCCCATTTTTTAAAGAAATATTTACAATAACTTCCATATTTTTCCTTAATTTAATATTCTTTTTAAAACTTCTTCATAAGCCATTTTTACATTACCTAGATCTTGACGAAATCTATCTTTATCTAATTTTTCATTACTAAATTTATCCCAAAATCTACAACTATCAGGGCTTATTTCATCAGCTAAAACAAGCTCATTATCTTTAGTTAAACCCAGTTCGATTTTAAAGTCAATCAACCTTAAATTCTTATTGTCAAAAAATGGAGTTAAAATAGAGTTAATCTTTCTAGCTATATTTTTAATTTCACTAATTTGAGCTTCATTTTGCACTAAATTTAAAATCAAACAATGCTCATCATTGATAAAAGGATCGCCTAAGGCATCATCTTTAAGACAAAATTCCACCAAAGCAAAAGGTAGCACAGTGCCATCTTTAATGCCTAGTCTTTTTGTAAGAGAACCTGTTGCAACATTGCGTACTATAACTTCAATAGGAACAATTTTACATTTTTTAACCACTTGTTCTGTATCGCTTATAGTTTCTACCAAATGGGTTTTAATCCCATTTTCTTCGAGCAAATGAAAAATTTCAGTACTGATTTTACAGTTTAATGCGCCTTTTCCACTTTCATTGCCTCTTTTTTCTGCATTAAAAGCAGTTAAATCATCTTTAAACTCACTAATTAGTAAATTTTCATCATCGGTTTTGAAAAGTTTTTTACCTTTTCCTTCGTAGAGCATTTCTTTTTTTGTCATTTTATTGTCCTTGTTTAATATTTAAAATTTTAATAGTATCAATAGCTGATTTTAACTGTGCGTCATCATTGATTTGTTTTTGACTGATTAGATTTTTATTGTCTTTATTTTCTTGTTTATCTTCTTTTTTATTTTTATCTATTTTTTCAAGCTCACTTTCTAAATGTTGTTTTAAGTCGCTTTCTTTTATAGAAAAACCATCTTCTTGAGTATTTACTTTACCTGGAAAAACTTCAATATCAGGTTTTACACCCACTGCTTGAATAGTGCGCCCGCTTGGAAGATAATATCTTGCAATAGTAAGCCTTAAAGCTTCAGTTTTATTAATAGGTATGATTTGTTGAACACTACCTTTTCCAAAAGTATTTTCACCCACAATAACACCGCGTTTAAGATCTTGTAAAGCTCCACTTACAATTTCACTTGCACTAGCACTTCCACCATTTACAAGCACAACCAAAGAAGCATTAGAAATTTTGTTTTTAGGATCGGCTTTATATTCTTGATTTTCACTTGCGATGCGTCCTTTTTGAGAAACAATAACACCTTTATCTACAAATAAATTTACAAGTCCTATGGCTTGATTTAAAAGTCCACCAGGATTATTTCTAAGATCTAAAATAACTCCTTTAACATTAGAATATTTTTTAAGTTCTTTACTTGCCACATCTACAACATTTTTATCAAAATTTGTAACCCTAAGATAAAGAATGTTTTCATTTTCTATCATTTTTGCATAAACACTTTCTATCTTAATAATTTCTCTTGTAAGTGCAACATCAAAAGGTTTTGTTGCACCTTTTCTAAAAATGGTTAAAGTGATTTGAGTTTTTGGCTTACCACGCATTTTATCTACCGCATCATTGAGATTAATTCCTAAAGTGGCCTCATCATTAATTTTTAAAATAATATCTCCTGATTTTATCCCTGCTTTATCTGCTGGTGTTCCTTCTATAGGAGAAACAACTGTTAAAGCACCATCTTTCATACCTACGGTTATACCAAGGCCACCAAATTCACCATTGGTTTGAATTTTCATATCATTAAAATCTTTTTCATTTAAAAAAGAAGAATGCGCATCAAGATTGCTTAAAAGCCCTGATAAAGATTTATCCACCAAATCGTTGATATTTTGATCATCCACATAATATTGCTCTACTATGGCAAGAGTTTTTGTAAGCTTATCTAAAGCTTCTAGGCGTTTTTGAACCTGCTCTTCTTTTTGATCAACTTTAGCTTGTAAATGACTCGTTAAAAATAGACATAAAATAAAAGTAGTGGCAAAGCCTGCAAGACCTGCAAAAAATCGTTTTGTTTTCAAAATAAGCTCCATTATTGAGTTTTAGTTTAAAGAGTAAATTTTAATAAAAATTACTTAAAACTTCGTAAATAAATTTAAATTCTTAAAAATATGTTAAAATAGACTAAAAATTCCAAAAAGAAAGTTAATACAATGTGCCAAGAAAAACATACTCATACACATTCTCAAAAACATCTTAAAGCAGTTTGCAATCGTCTAAGTAGAACCATAGGGCATTTAAGTGCTATTAAAAGAATGGTTGAAAATGACAAAGACTGTAGTGAAATTTTAATCCAGCTTGCTGCCGTAAAAGCCGAAGTTAACAATACCGCAAAAGTAGTTTTAAAAGAACATTTAGCTCATTGTATGGTACATGCTATAGAAGAAAATGATATTCAAAGCATAGAAGAATTAAACAAGGCTATAGATATGTTTATGAAATAATCTAAAATTAGTCATTTGTCCTATTATTTAAAAAATTTTACTCAATTAACTTGACATTATATGACTAAAGTTATATAATGTCAAGTATATAAACTAAATAAAGGATAAAACATGGCAAATATACAAGATTTTTTAACTGATAATATGCTTTCAAACCTTGAAAGTGCAGCATCTTTAGCTATACATTCTAAAAATACCGAAGTCGTATCTTTGCACCTTTTATGGGCTTTAAGCGTAGATAGTACAAGTATTTTAAATCAAATTTTAAATAAATTAAATATTTCTAAAGAAGCCTTAGAGCTTGAAATTAAAAGCAGAATTTCAAAACTTGCAACGAGTTCAAATGTAAGCCGTGAAAATATACGCTTTTCCAATGAACTTATAAATTCATTAGAAAATGCTAAAGGATTGATGAGTGCTAATGGAGATAGTTATTTAAGTGTGGATACTTGGCTTATAAGTGAAAGTCAAAAAAGTCCTATTAAAGAAATTTTAGCGCAATTTTTAGATTTAAGAGAATTTCAAAAAGAGCTTGAAAGTCTAAGAGCAGGACGCAAAATAGATAGCAAAACAAGCGATGAAACCTTAGATAGCTTAAATAAATTTGGTATAGATTTAACCTTAAAAGCAAGTGAGGGTAAACTCGATCCTGTTATAGGTAGAGAAGAAGAAATCGAACGCTTGATGCAAATTTTAATACGTAAAACCAAAAATAACCCTATACTTTTAGGTGAACCAGGTGTAGGAAAAACAGCTATAGTAGAAGCTTTAGCGCAAAGAATTATCAAAAAAGATGTTCCAAAATCTTTACAAAATAAAAAAGTCATCGCTCTTGATATGAGTGCTTTAATTGCAGGTGCAAAATACAGAGGAGAATTTGAAGATAGATTAAAAACTGTGGTTAATGAAGTGATAAAAAGTGAAAATATCATTCTTTTTATCGATGAAATTCACACTATAGTAGGTGCTGGAGCGAGTGAAGGTAGTATGGATGCGGCAAATATTTTAAAACCCGCTCTTGCAAGAGGTGAACTCCATACCATAGGCGCAACTACTTTAAAAGAATATCGTAAATATTTTGAAAAAGATGCAGCCTTGCAGCGCCGTTTTCAGCCTGTAAATGTAGGTGAGCCAAGTGTTAATGAGGCTTTGGCTATGTTAAGGGGTATAAAAGAAAAGCTTGAAATTCATCATAATGTAACTATAAATGATAGCGCTTTAGTAGCCGCAGCTAAACTTTCAAAGCGTTATATAGCGGATCGTTTTTTACCTGATAAGGCTATTGATTTAATCGATGAAGCTGCAGCTGAACTGAAAATGCAAATTGAAAGCGAACCAAGTTCTTTAAGAAAAGTACGCAAAGATATAGAAACTTTAGAAGTTGAAAATGAAGCTTTAAAAATGGAAAATGACGAGAAAAATCAAAAAAGACTTAATGAAATCGCAAAAGAACTAGCTAATTTAAAAGAAAAACAAAATGCCCTAAATTCACAGTTTGAAAATGAAAAAAGTGTTTTTGATGATATAAGCACTAAGAAAAAAGAAATTGATCTACTTAAAAATGAAGCTTCTTTAGCTAAAGCTAGAGGTGAATTTCAAAAAGCAGCCGAGCTAGAGTATGGAAAAATTCCAAGTCTTGAAAAAGAAGTAGAAATTTTAGAAGATAAATGGAAAAAAATGAGCGAAAATGGAGTTTTACTTAAAAATCAAGTAGATGAGGATTTGGTTGCTGGAATTTTAAGCAAATGGACAGGTATTAGCGTGCAAAAAATGCTAACCTCTGAAAAACAAAAATTCTTAGAAGTGGAAAAACATTTAAAAGAAAGTGTCATAGGACAAGATAAGGCCTTAAGTGCTTTAGCTAGAGCCATTAAACGCAACAAAGCAGGACTTAATGCGGACAATAAACCTATAGGAAGCTTTTTGTTTTTAGGGCCAACAGGGGTAGGAAAAACACAATCAGCTAAAGCTTTGGCGAAATTTTTATTTGATGATGAAAAAGCAATGATTCGCTTTGATATGAGTGAATTTATGGAAAAACATAGTGTTTCAAGACTCTTAGGTGCGCCTCCAGGATACATAGGACATGAAGAAGGTGGAGAGCTTACTGAAGCTGTACGAAGAAAACCTTATAGCGTGCTTTTGTTTGATGAAGTTGAAAAAGCACATAAAGATGTATTTAATGTGCTTTTAGGGATTTTAGATGATGGTAGAGCAACCGATAGCAAAGGTGTAACAGTGGATTTTAAAAATACCATTATCATTTTAACTTCTAATATCGCCTCAAGTGCTATTATGAATTTAAGTGGAAAAGAACAAGAAGATGCGGTAAAAAATGAGTTAAAAATTTTCTTTAAACCTGAGTTTTTAAACCGCTTAGATGATATTATCACCTTTAATCCACTTGGAAAAGATGAAGCTTATGAAATAGTTAAGCTTTTATTTAAAGATTTACAAATGAGCTTAGAAAACAAGGGGATAAAAGCGAGTTTAAGCGAAAATGCAGCTCTTTTAATCGCTAAAGATGGTTTTGACCCTGATTTTGGTGCTAGACCTTTAAGAAGAGCTATTTATGATCTTATAGAGGATAAATTAAGCGATATGATACTTGCTGATGAACTTCATGAAAATGATAGCATTATCATTGATGCAAAAGATGATGAAATAATCATCAAAACAAAATAAAGCGAGATTTTATCGCTTTATTTTTGTAAGTATAAAATATAGAATACAAGATTAATGATAATGTTAATAAGACTGAATGCTAAAACAGCATAGGTGATATTTCTTACTTGTTCAATTTTGCGATAAAAATAACGATTACCTAAAATTGAATGTAATAATGGAAGTGAAAAATTTTTATAAAGATTTGTTTGCAAAATTTGATTATTAACTTTTTCTTTCGGTACAAATATGTGTATTAAAGCACCATAATCTCCTAAAATTTCTTGATGAACATATTGTAATTTTTCTAAAAAACGTTTGATATTGTAAAAAGATACTACCTCATTACTTTCAAGAAAAATAAATGGTTTATTGCGTAAAATCGTTTGTTCTGCCCCTTGCAATACTGCTAATTCCATGCCTTCAACATCAATTTTAATTAAATCAATTTTTTCTTGAATTGTAAAACTATCCAATGTATCACATTGGATAGTTCCTTTAGATTGACATTTTAATGTCATACCTCCATAATTTGATGGTTTTTCTTTGGTAAAATTAGCCTTTTCTCTTTTATTGGAAAGCCCATAGTTAAATAGAGTAATTTTATCTTCAAAATTGTTTATTTTAATATTTTCTTTTATTATTTCACACAATTTTGGATTAGCTTCAAAAGCTATAACTTCAATCCCTTTTGAAGCCAAAAATAAAGAATGATTGCCAACATTTGCACCAATATCAACAACAACCCTTTTTCTTGTTATTTTATCGTTCAAAGAAGAATTATTTATCTCATTACAATTTGACTCTAAAAATGTAAATATATTTTTTAAAATATCAAATTCATAAGGTTCATTGGTTGCCGAAATATATCTTTGTATCATATCTTTTTTGTAAAATGGCAGATACATTTTATAATTTAAAACTTGAAAATACATTACTTCTCCTTAAAGTTATAAAAATCAAAATAAAATCTCACTTTCATTAAATTTCATATTTGCTTTTGGTAATGGTGATTTGGTGGTATAATAAGCACTTTCTCCTTTATAATTTCCACGATAAACTCCATTAGGAATGCTAAATTTTCTAGTTGTATCAGGGAATTTTTCTATATATTGAGTTAAAAATTCTCTAAACACAGGAGCAGCCGTTCTAGCGCCACCTTCTGTATAACGCATAGGCTTGTTGTTATCATTTCCATACCAAATGATTGCTTCTATTTCAGGCGTAAGTCCACAAAACCAAGCATCAACACTTTTATTCGTTGTTCCTGTTTTTCCTGCTATTTCTATATCTTTTACTCTTGCATTACGCCCTGTGCCTTTTTCAACAACATTTCTCATCATATCTAAAACCAGAAAACTTTGCGCTTCATCGCTGACTTTACGCTCATTTGAGTTAAATTCCATGATGGTTTTACCGGTTTTATCCTGAACTTGTCTGATAATTTGAGGATCTTTAATCGTTCCATAGTTCCCAAACATGGTATAAAATTTCGAATACTCCAAAGGAGAAATACCAAAACTTCCCAATACGATTGATAAATTAGGCGGTATATCTTTAAATCCAAATTCCATTAGTTTAGAGTAAAGAACATCAAGCCCCATATCAAGTGCGAGATTAATGGTAGCTAAATTTCTTGATCTTGTTAAAGCTTCTTTTAAGGTAATTAAACCTAAAAATTTACCCCCTTCATTTTTAGGTTTCCAATCCTCATTATTACCCGCTCCACCTTCAAAAATTCTAGAAATATCAGCAATTTCACTCATAGGCGAATATCCTAAATTAATCGCCACTTGATACACAAAAGGTTTAAAAGAGCTTCCAGGTTGACGCATACTTTGAGTAGCACGGTTATAATTACTTTTTTCATAATCAACCCCACCTACCAAAGCTAAAACATCGCCACTTTGATGATTTACCACGACCATAGCTCCGTTTAAAGTGCTTAAATTTGCATCTTTATCGCGTTTTACTATCTCATCATAACCAAATTTCAAAGCATTCTGCGCCATATTTTGAACATCTAAGTCTATATTTAAAATGATTTTATATCCACCTGTTTTTAAGTCTTTGATATTAGGGCTTAATTGTTTAATCACTTCATCTACGACATAAGGAGCAGCATTTTGAGTAAGCGTGTCATCATAAACTTGCGGAATTTCTTTAATAGCTGTATCATAATCTGCTTTTGAAATCCAACCTAGATTATACATTCTTGAAATAACATTATTTGCTCTTGAGATGGAAAGATCTAAATGCTTTGTAGGATCATAACTGCTAGGTGCTTTTGGCATACCTACTAACATAGCAATCTCTTTAAGGCTTAATTCATTTAAATTTTTATGAAAATACCCCAAAGATGCGGTTTTTACTCCATAATACCCATGTCCAAAAAAGATAAAATTTAAATACCTTTCTAAAATTTGCTCTTTAGTTAAAATGGTTTCCATTTTATAAGCAAGCAAAGCTTCGCGAATTTTACGCGTAATAGTTCTTTCTGGGGTTAATTCTGTGTTTTTAATAAATTGCTGGGTAAGAGTGGAAGCTCCTTCCATGGTTTTTCCACCGCTTTTTATGATTTTTACAGCAGCTCTAAAAATGGCATCGATATTAACTCCATTATGTTCAAAAAAGCTTGTATCTTCTATAGCAACCAAAGCTTCTATAAGGCGTGGAGGAAGCTCTTCATAAGGAGCGTAAAAACGATGCTGTTCAAAAATATTAGCCACAAGCTTGCCATTTCTATCGTAAATTTGTGTTGTAAGAGGAGGTTTGTATTCTTTAAAAGTATAACCCTCAGTATCAGCACTTGTGAAAAGATAAGCCACATAAATAAATCCAGCTATAAACAAAAGAGTAAAAAATGAAAAAATATATTTTAATATTTTCATAAATAAGCCTTTAAAGTTTGGATATCAAGCCCTAAAGCAGTGCTTAGATTTCCTACTTGTTGGGTGATGAAATTTTGATGAAAACCCTCACACATAATACAACCCGCCTTGCCTTTATAAAGATCATTTTCTACATAATCTCTTAAAGCATTTTCATCAAAATTTTTAAAATAAAGCGTAGTTTTTGAAAGAGAAAAAACTCTTTTTTCAGGTTTTACAAGCAAAAAAGCCGATAAAATACTTGCATACTTTCCATTTTGCAAGGTAAGCATTTCATAAGCTTCTTTTTTATCCTTTGCTTTGGTAAGAATTTTTTCATCTATACAAACTATACTATCTGCAAAAAGCAAATTTTGGTTTTGAAAATCTTTGCCTAAAGCACTTAAAAATTGTCTTTCTTTTTCAAGAACTATTTTTTGAACATATAAAAAAGGTGAAATATTTTTATTTAAATTTTCATCATAATCAAAACTAACTTGCCTAAAATCAATCTTTGCGGTTTTAAGCAAGTTAGCTCTTGAAATGGAACTTGAAGCAAGAATTAACATTAAAGTGCTTTTTCTATCGTTTCTAAGCTTTGTTTTAAAGCTTCATCAATTTTGTTTAAATCTTTTCCACCTGCAGTAGCAAAATCATCTCTTCCGCCACCATTTCCACCTAAAATTTGCGCCGCTTCTTTAACTAAAGCTCCTGCTTTTAAAGGCACATCTTTAACGCCAGCTGCTAAAGTGATTTTTTCATCTTTTACTTGGATAAGTAAAATCACCGCTTTAGCAAATTTGTTTTTAAAATCATCAATCATAGCTTTAATATCGCCATTATCTACGCGTTTTACGCAAATTTCAACACCTTGGATATTTTTAGAATCAAGCTCGGTTTTACTTGAGTTTTTAAGCTCATTTTTTAAACTTAAAATTTCATTTTTAAGCTTTTTGAGCCCGCTTAAAATATCATTATTTTTAAGCTCATCTTTTGCTTTAGAAAGTTCTTCAAGTTGATTTTTTACAAATTCTAAAGCCGCTTTAGAAACCACAGCTTCAATGCGTCTAACTCCAGCACTCACACCACTTTCTTTAACTATGTAAAAACTTCCTATTTGAGCAGTATTTTTAACATGAGTTCCCCCGCAAAGCTCCTTGCTTTCACCTAGAGTTAAAACACGCACATTGCCTTGGTATTTTTCATTAAACAATGCTATAGCGCCGCTTTTTTTAGCTTCTTCTAAAGGCATATTTTCTAATATAGCTTCACTTGAGTTTATAATCATTTCATTCACTCTTTTTTCAATGCTTTCTAGCTCTTCTTTGCTTAAAGCTTTATGATGAGTAAAATCAAATCTTAGTTTATTGCTTTCAACTAAAGATCCTGCTTGGCTTACATGAGAACCTAAAATTTCTCTTAAAGCATGATGTAAAAGATGAGTAGCTGAGTGGTGGCGTGCGATTTGTTCTCTTTTTTCTGTATCGATTTTTGCATGAACTATATCGCCAACTTTTAGTTCTTCACCTGCTTTTATAAAGCTAAGATTGAGATTAAAAAACTTTTGCGTATCTAAAACTTCACGCTTAGCTATAAATCCACTATCAGCACTTTGCCCTCCACTTGTTGCATAAAAAGGTGTGTTTTCAAGCATCACCCAACCCGCATCTTTAAGAGTAGAAACTTCTTTAAATTCTTCATCTAAAAGGGCTAAAATTTTACTTTCGCATTCTGCTTTTTCATAACCTACGAAATGATTTTCTCCAAATTTTTCAAGCAAGTTTTTAAAATCTCCGCTTGCAGTTTTATCTCCACTTCCTTTCCAAGAAGCCTTAGCGCGTGCTTTTTGCTCATTCATTAAAAGTTCAAATTTTTCTTCATCAACTTTAAGGTTTTTTTCTCTTAGCATATCAGCTGTTAAATCAAGCGGAAAACCATAAGTATCATAAAGCTTAAAGGCTACTTCTCCGCTAAAAATTTCTTTAGTGTTTTTAAGCTCTTCATTAAAAATTTCAATCCCATTTTCTATAGTGCTTAAAAATCTTTCTTCTTCAAGGCGAATTTGTTCTTTTATAAAGTCTTTTTTCTCATTAAGATAGGTATAATGTCCGCCCATTAAATCGCACACAACATCAACTAGTTTATACATAAAAGCTTGTTTAAAACCTAGCAAATATCCATGCCTTAAAGCACGACGCAAAATACGACGCAAAACATAGCCTCTGCCTTCTTTGTCAAAACTTACCCCTTGCGCAAGTAAAAATACACTTGATCTTATATGATCGGCTATTACTCTAAAACTTGCTCCACTTTCATAAACATAAGTTTTATTACAAAGTTTTGAAATTTCATTGATGATTGGCATAAAAAGCGAGCTATCAAAATTACTAAATTTACCTTCTTTAATCGCTGTTACCCTTTCAAGCCCCATTCCTGTATCAATACTTGGCTTTGGCAGTGAGCTAAGCACTCCATCAGCGCTTCTTTCGTATTGCATAAAAACAAGATTCCAGATTTCTAAAAATCTATCTCCATCTCCACCCATATAATCTTCGCTTGAGTTAAAATGCTCTTGTCCTTGGTCATAAAAAATCTCACTACAAGGACCACAAGGACCAGTATCGCCCATTTGCCAGAAATTATCTTTATCACCAAATTTGTAAATTCTTTCTTTTTGAATGTGTTTTTGCCATAGATTAAAAGCTTCATCATCGTTTTCATGCACGGTTACATAAAGTCTATCTTTAGGTAGTTTTAAAACTTCAGTTACAAATTCCCAAGCATAAGCTATGGCTTGTTCTTTAAAATAATCTCCAAAGCTAAAATTTCCAAGCATTTCAAAAAAAGTATGATGGCGTGCGGTATATCCTACATTATCTAAGTCATTGTGTTTTCCACCCGCTCTTATACAAGTTTGACAGCTTGTTTTGCGTGGAGGGTTTGGGCGTGGAAATTCTCCTGTAAATATACTTTTAAAAGGCACCATACCCGCATTAGTAAAAAGTAAAGTTGCATCATCAGGAACTAAAGGACTTGACGGGGTTATCTCATGTCCTTTTGATGCAAAAAAATCCAAATAAGCTTTTCTAATATCCATGAATTTTCCTAAAGAAATTTTTATAAAAACATATCATACCAAAATTACTTTAAATTAAGTAAAACTAAAATACAATAAACATTTTTATTTAATTTTATTTCTCTAAGGTTTTTTATGAATTTTATCAATCTTCAAGCCCAATATCTCGCATACAAAGATGAAATCAATACTGAAATTGAAAGCGTTTTATCAAGCTCTTCTTTCATAGGCGGTGTAAAGCTTAACGAATTTGAGCAAAATTTATCTCATTTTTTAGGTGTTAAACACGCTATAGGTTGCTCAAGTGGAACCAGTGCTTTATATCTTGCCTTAAGAGCTTTAGATATTGGCAAAGATGATGAAGTTATAGTGCCTAGTTTTACTTTCATAGCAACAGCTGAAGTTGTGGCCTTAACAGGTGCAAAACCTGTTTTTGTAGATATAAATCTATCAAATTACAATCTTGATTTTGAAGCAGTGCAAAAAGCAATAACCCCAAAAACTAAAGCTGTTATAGCAGTGAGTATGTTTGGACAAATGAGTGATTTAAGGGCTTTAGAAGAAATTTTAAAAGATAAAAATATCACTTTGATCGAAGATGGTGCACAAAGTTTTGGCGCAAGTTTCAAAGGAGAAAAATCCTGCTCTATAGCTAAAATTTCATGCACAAGCTTTTTTCCCTCAAAACCTTTGGGAGCTTATGGCGATGGTGGGGCTATTTTTTGCCATGATGATGAAGTTGCTAAAAAAATAAGAATTTTACTCAATCACGGACAAACTCAGCGTTATAAACATGAATTTATAGGTATAAATGGACGCCTTGATACTTTACAAGCGGCGATTTTAAATGTTAAGTTAAAATACCTAGAAAAAGAATTAGACAAAAGACAAAAATTAGCACAAACTTATAATGCAAATTTAAAAAACTGCCAAATTCCGCAAATTGATCCAAATGCTTTTAGCGCTTATGCACAATACAGCGTTTTAGTTGAAGATAGAGCTAGCGTATTGCAAAAATTTGAAAAAGCTAATATACCTTATGCTATACACTATCCAACCCCTTTGCATAAACAACCTTGCTTTAGTAAGTTTTCAAATTTAGAACTTAAAAATTCAGAATATGCAAGCAAACACATCTTATCTTTGCCTTTTTCACCTTTTTTAAGCGAAGAAGAACAAGAACAAGTTATTTATATTTTTAAAGATTAACTCCATGAAAATAGGTATCATAGGCCTTGGAAAAATGGGGCAAAACCACTTAAATGAACTTAGCAAAAATTCTCATTTTAAGCTTAATGCACTTTTTGATCTTTGCAAAAATCCAAATCTAAATATTTTTGATGATATTTTTTATGATGATTTGAATAAATTTTTAAATCAAAATAATGATATTATCATCATAGCAACACCTACAAATTCACATTTAGCAATAGCAAAAAAAGTTTTTAAACAATGCAAATGCGTTTTAATCGAAAAGCCTTTAGCTCTAAATTTAAAAGAAATAGACGAAATTTCAAATTTAGCTAAAGAATACAGCATAAAAGTAGGCGTAGGTTTTTGCGAAAGATTTAATCCTGCAGTTTTAGCCCTAAAAAAAGAGCTTGAAAATGAAGAAATTATCAGCATTAACATACAAAGATTTTCACCCTACCCGCAAAGAATCAGCGATGTAGGGATTTTGCAAGATTTGGCTGTACATGATCTTGATTTGCTTTGTTTTTTAAGCAAGCAAGAAATAACAAAAACCAATTTGCTTAAAAAATACACTCAAGATCAAACAAGAGAAAGTGAAAGCATTATTCTATGTGGGCTTGAAAAATGTATTGCTAGCATACATCAAAGTTGGAATAGCACACAAAAACTAAGAAAAATTCATCTTATTACTAAAAATCATTTTTATGAAGCCAATTTAAATGATTTTTCTTTATTAAAAGATGGAAATTTTATAGAACTTACTCAACAAAGTCCACTTTTTTCAGAACACGAAGCTTTGTTAAAACTTATCGATAATCAACCCAATCATCTAGCCAGCACGAGCGATGCTTACAAAGTTCAAGAAATTTTAGAAAGGTTTGCGTGAAATTAGTTTTATTTTTAAATATGGGCGGAGCTACGAATTTACAAGATTGTGAAGTTTTTTTAAAAAATATGTTTAATGATCCTTATATTTTAGGAATCAAAAATCGATTTTTAAGAAAATTTGTAGCATGGATCATAACAAAGGCTCGCGTTAAAGCCATGCAAGAAAACTATAAAAAAATGGGCGGAAAATCCCCTTTAAACGAACTTACTCAAAGCCTGTGTGACAAGCTTAATTTAAAACAAGATGAATTTAAATTTGATTTTGTAAATCTTTATGTGCCTCCTTTTGCCACAGAAATTTTGCAAAAATACACTTTAAATGAAAATGATGAAATCATTCTTTTTCCACTTTATCCGCACCATTCTTGTACCACAGTAACTTCATCTTTAGAAGTTCTGCAAAATGAAATTTCAAAGCAAAAAATTCAAGCAAAAGTAAAAACTATAGATATTTTTTACAAAAATGAGCTTTATAATGAGATGATAGTTTCGCACATTTTGGATAAAAAAAGTAAATTTGATGCCAAAATTTTGATTTTTTCAGCGCATTCTTTACCACAAAGCATTATTGATAAGGGTGATTTATACGAAAAGCATGTAAATAATCATGTAGAAATTTTAAAAGAAAAATTAAAAGATCATTTTGATGAATTTATTTTAGCTTATCAGTCCAAACTAGGCCCTGTAAAATGGCTTGAACCAAATACAAGCGATATTTTGGCAAATTTAAACGATAAAGCTTTGATTTATCCTATTTCTTTTTGTATAGATTGTTCTGAAACGATTTTTGAACTAGGTATGGAGTATAAACATTTAGCAAAATGTGATTATGATTTAATAAGTTGTCCTAATGATAGTGATGAATTTATGGAATTTATTTTAAAATATTTATCTGATCTTAACCAAGAATGAATTTGAGACCCTTGTCTATCATTTTTTTAAAGATTAACAAGGACTTTTTGGTAAAAATTTAGCTGACTAAGCCAAAGTATAAGCTTTTTCTCCGCGCAAACTCACATCTAAGCCCTTTTGTTCTACTTCTTCTTTCGCTCTTAAGTCTACAAAATAAGAAATAATCTTAAGAATAATAAAGCTTATGAGAGCTGAAAAAACATACAAATCATAATAGCAAGAATTTGCTCTTTTAAAAGCTCTAAACTTCCACTGATAAAAAATCTCGCCAAGCGCATTTTAGGCAATCACATTAGGATTTACTTTAGCACTTGCAAAAAGCCCTGTAGCAATTCCTCTCAAACACCTCCGATTCCGTGTAAAGAAAAAGCATCTAAAGAATCAATCCTATTTGAGTTTGTATTTAATAAAACTCAAACCAAAACAACAAAATACAGAAAGACAAAGCTCCTATAACAAGAGAAGCATAAAATCTACATAACCGCAACTACAAGCCCACTAAGTCCACCTAAAATAGTTGGTTTTTATGGATGAGCCACTCAAGCACTACCCATTGTAAAGCAATGACACTAAAAACAATAAAGCAATTCATTATGGTATTGAATGTATTTTTACTTCTTACCATACCCAAATAAAACATTGCTAAAGCTGGAGTCATAAGCAAAACTAGCAGAGTACACAATACAATAAAACTTGAATTTACCGCATTCGCTTACCTACCCTTTCTTACAAAATATAATTACAAGATAATTATATTTAAAATGATTTAAAAAATATAAATTTAAGAAATATTTTATATATTTTTTTATAAAAGTTTATTTTTTTATTTTAAATTACTATAAATAGGGATTTAAAAAATATTTTACTTCTCTATGATTCAAATTTACTAGCATTAAAATACAAATTTGGGCCAAGCTAAAAAACAACAAAGATAAAAAAGGATTATTGTAAGATGATGAAGAAAAAATTTGATTATTTAATAAAATTATCTAATATTAAAAAAGTAATTGCGCTTTAAAATGATCTAAAAGCTCTTCTTGAGCTTTTAAAATATCATCGGTATTTAACTCAAAATCAATCTTGTCTGGTTTTTTATAAGTTTTATCATAATACTCCAAAAGCATAACAATAAGCTTTTGCCATTCTTTTTTCTCATAACTTTGAAGCAATTCTTGGCGTAAATTTAAGCTGATATAAGGGCTGATTTTTTGCACACATTGTTGAAATTTTAAAGGAGTCATTTTTTCTTGATAAATTTTTTGTATTCTTTTAACGCGATTTTCCAAAGAACAAAAACAATAAATTTTAAAAGCCTTTTGCATTTTTTCATAAAATTTCAAAGGTAAGATGATATCCCCTATTTTGCGACTTTCACTTTCTATGAAAGCAAAATTTTCTAAATTTTGCATATTGTGAAAAAGTTCTGCTTCAAAAGCTTTTTGCGTAGGTTGTTTTCCTAAAATATCACCAAAAGATGAGCCTAAATGATTTGCCATTTTTTCTAAATTTATAGCTTGTGGGAGTTGTTCTAAAAGCTCTGTTTTTCCACAGCCTGTATTGCCGCAAAGAGCAAAAAAATCAAAATTTATTTCATTTTCAAAATAACGCGTTACAAAAGTTCTATAAGCTTTAAAGCCACCTTTTAAACGCACCACTCTAAAACCAAGCTCACTTAAAATCACTGCGATAGACTTTGAACGCAAACCCCCACGAGAACAATAAATCCCCACCTTTTCTCCTATGCGAAAATTTTGAGTGATTTCTAATATATGTTTAGCGGTATTTTGACAAATATAACTCGCACCCCTAGCCTTGGCTAAAACTTGATTTTTCTTATAAATCGTTCCTATTTCTTGATATTCTTCATCATTGAGTGCATAAAAATTTAAAGCTCCTATCAAATGAGAATGCAAAAATTCTCTAGGGCTTCTTGCATCGATTAAAAGAGAGAAATTTTCTTTTTGAAATTCTGTAAATTCAACTTCACTGAGCATTTTTAAAAGCCAAAACAAGTTTTTGATAAACTTGCTCGATATTAGTGCCACAAACCCTAGTTTCTCCTATGGTTGTGATAAAATTTGTATCTCCTGTCCAGCGTGGCACTAGATGATAATGACAATGAAAAGCTATGCCAGCTCCTGCATCTTTGCTTAAATTCATACCGATATTGACCCCATTTGCATGAATTTGCTCTTTTAAAATTTTCACTCCCAAACGCACAAAATGGCTCATTTCTTGCCAAATTTCATCGCTTAAATTTTCTATATGCTCTTCATGTACATAAGGAATCACCATAAAATGCCCCGCAGAATAAGGATAGCGGTTCATCACTCCAAAACAATGCTTTGCTCTAAAAATCACACCTAATTCTTTATCACTTTTGATCTTATTAGTACAATCACAAAATGGACAAACAGTTTTTTCTTTTTCAAAATACTCACTCCGCCATGGTGCATACAAATATTGCATTTTCCCTCCTTAAAGCAAAGCTTTTAAAGCCTTTCCTTCATCTTCCTCACGCATAAAATATTCGCCGATTAAAAAAGCATCAACGCCTAAATTTTGTAAATGCTCTAAAAATTCTTTATTTTCTAAACCACTTTCTGCGATGATGATTTTTGAATTTGGGATTTGTGGGATAAGTTTTTCGCACAAACTCATATCCATAGTAAAATCCTCTAAATTACGATGATTGATACCGATAATATCCGCTCCAGCAAAAATAGCCTTACTCAAATCCTCTTTATCATGAATTTCAACCAAAGCCTCAAGACCTAAATGTCTTGCAAACTCAAGCAGTTTTTTAAGCTCTTTCATGCTTAGCATTTTAGCGATTAACAATACAAAATCTGCCCCATAAACCAAAGCTTCTAAAATTTGATACTCATCAAAGATAAAATCTTTTCTAAGTAAAGGAATTTGTGTATAACGGCGTATAAGACTTAAGTATTCTAAAGAACCTTTAAAAAAATGTGGCTCAGTCAAAACAGAAATCGCCGCAGCTTTGTTCTTCTCATAATTTAAAGCGATACTCAAAGGATCAAAGTCTTCTCTAATGACTCCCTTGCTAGGACTTGCTTTTTTTACTTCTGCTATGATTTTAACTTCTTTTTCTACTCTTTTTAAAGCTTTAATCACATCTTTTGGAAAGAAAGGATTTGAAGCTAAAGAACGCCCTAACATATCATAAGGAAGTTTTAGTTTGCGTTCTTTTAAATCTTCTTTTGTTTTTTTAAAAATTTTATCCAATATCATGGTTTTACACACGCCTTTATCGCTTTTATATGAGCTTTACTCTCATCAGAATTTGCAAATTCTTTATCATCTAATGTTTGTTTTAAAATTTCCCATGCTTGCTTACAATTGCCTAGTTTATAATACCCCCAAGCTAAAGAATCTAAATAATACAAATTCTGTGGATCTTTTTCTAAGGCAAGTTTCACAAGCTCTATACCTTTTTTAACATCTAAATCATAATCTATAAGCAAATATCCATAGTAGTTTAAATACAAAGCATTGCTATCTTTATCGATAGCCTGTTCGAATTTTTCTTTTACAGAATCAATTACTTTTGGAGTGATTTTTTTAGCTTCATTTGCAGCTTCAAATTCAAAAACTGCCGCTCGTAGAAGATATTCTTTATTTTTTGTTTTATGATAAAGAGCTAAACTCATTTTTTTAGCATCATCAAAGCGTTTTAAATTCTGATACAAAGCAAGTTTAATATCATCATCTAAATCATACTTCAAAGAAATTTTTAAAGCTTCTTCTGTTTTGCCTTGAGAATTTAAAAGCTCAACCAAAGCCAATGCAAAACTTTTATTTTTGGTAAGTTGATAAAGCTCTTTATATATACTTTTTAAAGCTTCGATATTTTTTTCATCAAAATAAATTTTAGCAAGCAAGACGCAAGTTTTGAGAGTGCAACCATTGGTTTTTCTTGAAAATTCTAAAACATTTTTAATATTTAAAGTATCATTTAAAATCGCATAAATTCCTATGAGTTTAAATAAAATTTCTTCGTTTTGCACTTGATTATAAGCAGATCTATAGTACTTTGTGGCATTTTTTAAATCATTTTTTTTAACCAAAATATCTCCGTAAAGCTCTAAATTTCTAGGATCACTATCCTTTTTTGTTAAAAGCTCTTTCATAAGTTTTTGAGCATTATTGATATCATTTGAATTTAAAGCATAAAGAGCACTAAGTCGCTTAAGATTGTCATTTTGATTTAAATAAGGCTTTGCTAGATTATTTAACTCTGCTTGCTTGTCAAGATTGTTTGCCAAAGTAAGTAAAAATGCATTTTCTAAAAAATTAGCATTATTATAATCTTGATAAAGACTTAAAAATTCATCTCTGGCTTCTTTGTATTGTTTATAATACTCATAATTATAAGCCTTCATAACCCTTAAATCAAAATCATTGCTTTTATATTTTGTATAATCAGGATAAACAACATTGATTTTTGAACTTCCACAAGCTGCCAAAAAAAAGGCTACTAAGACAAATAACAAATACCTATACATTCTTTTTCTAATTCCTTTTGATGTGTTTTAAAATATTCCCAAAATGGAAAAGTTCTGCATTGTTTTGGACGAAAATCGTAGATACTGCAATTTCTTTTTTGAGTATCAAAAAAAATGCAAGCAAAGCCATCTTCAAATTCGACTTCCTTAAAACTCATTTTAAAGCCCACTTTTCTCAAGTATTTTTCAGCAAATTCTTTGCTTTCTAAATTTAAATGCTTTCTTAATGCTTCTAATTCTTCCTTGCTCGCAAAAATATTGCCACTTTCTCCAGTGCAACACTTTCCACCGCATTTCTCACAAGCATTTTCATCAAAAGCATAAGAAAAATTTTTATCAAATATCATAACTTTTTAACCTAAATCTTAAGTGAATTTCTTGCATTTGTTTGCTTAAAATTTCATTTTCATATACAAAAAAAGGAGGTAAAATCTCACAAGGCGATTTTGAACCTTTTTTTACCTGTATCAAAACAAGTCTTGCTTTTTTGTTTTGATGTGTATGTACAAAGCAAAGCTTTGTTATTTTTATTTTCATATCTTTTAAAATAAAACAAATTTCATCTAAAGCTAAAGCTTCATAGCAAAAATACAAAGTACCATTTGGCTTAAGCATAGAATTTGCTTTAGTTAAAAAGCTATGCAAGGGTAAAAATTCCTGAAATTTACTTATAACTTTATGCTGATCTTCACTCTTGTAAGCTCCTTGTCTATAAAATGGAGGATTGCAAACTATGAAGTCAAATTTTTTTATGCTTTGAAATTGATTGAAATCATCATGAAAAATATCGCCTTGTATTTGGTTGGATTTTAAATTTTTTTCAATCAATTTTATATTTTCTTTTTGAATATCAATCAAAGATAAACTTAAATTTGCAATATTTTTTTTAAGTAAAATACCTATGATACCACAGCCTGCACCTACATCAAAAACAGCGCCTTTAATTCCTTGTTTTAAAATAAAATCAGCTAAAATTAAAGAATCACTATTATAACGATACCCTTGTGATAATTGTGCTAGCGTAACCATATTTTAATGAGTTGGAATTTTAATGCGTTTTGGAGGTTGTTCTTTAAATATATTTTGTTCTTTTGTTATATTATTATCTTCTTTAAAATTTACTGGGCTTTGTGCTACCAAAAAAGAAATTACAAAAGTTATAAAAAAAGCAATTTTTATCATAATAACACCTCATAAAATGGTGTCCACGGCGAGATTCGAACTCACGGCCTCAAAATTAGGAATTTTGCGCTCTATCCTGCTGAGCTACGAGGACAGAAAGCGGGAAAAATCCCGCTAAAAATTTAACCGTTTCTTTTTTTGATGATTTCATCCGCAACATTTTTAGGAACTTCATCATAATGATCAAATTCCATAGAATAAGTCGCACGACCTTGAGTTTGACTTCTAAGATCAGTAGAATAACCAAACATTTCAGCCAAAGGACAAAATGCTGTGATGATTTTATTTCCACCACGCTCATCCATGCTATTTACTTGACCACGGCGTTTGTTAAGATCTCCAATAACATCACCCATATAATCTTCAGGAGTTTCTACTTCAACTTTCATCATAGGCTCTAAGATCACAGCACCTGCTTTTCTAGCACCTTCTTTAAAGCCCATAGAAGCAGCAAGTTTAAACGCCATCTCAGATGAATCCACCTCGTGATAACTTCCATCATAAACAGTTACTTTAACATCTTCCACAGGATAACCTGCTAAAACACCATTTTGCAATGCTTCTTGAACACCTTTATCAACTGCAGGAATGTATTCTTTTGGAATTACCCCACCTTTGATATCATTAACAAATTCATATCCACTACCTGGCTCAAGCGGTTCAAGGCGTAAGAATACATGTCCATACTGACCACGACCACCTGATTGTTTAGCATATTTGTATTCTTGTTCAACAGTTTTTCTAATAGTTTCGCGATAAGCAACTTGTGGTTGACCTACTTCAGCTTCAACTTTAAATTCACGAAGCATTCTATCAACGATAATTTCAAGGTGTAACTCACCCATACCTGAAATGATAGTTTGACCACTTTCTTCATCTGTAGAAACTCTAAAACTTGGATCTTCTTGTGCTAATTTATTTAAAGCAATAGACATTTTTTCTTGATCAGCTTTAGTTTTTGGCTCAACTGCAACAGAAATAACTGGATCTGGAAAATCCATTCTTTCAAGGATTACCTTATCTTTTTCACTTGCAAGAGTATCCCCTGTTAAAGTATCTTTAAGTCCTACAACAGCACCAATTTCGCCTGCGTAAAGCACTTTAATCTCTTCTCTTTTGTTAGAGTGCATTTTTAACAAACGACCAATTCTTTCTTTTTTATCTTTAGTTGAGTTATACGCATAAGAACCACTTTCCAAACAACCGCGATAAACACGCACGAAAGTAAGTTGTCCTACAAATGGATCTGTCATGATTTTAAATGCAAGTCCTGCAAACTCGCCATCATCAGTTGATTTTACAGAAACTTCTGTGCCATCTTCATATTCACCCTTGATATTTGCCACTTCATCAGGAGCTGGTAAATAAGCCACAACAGCATCAAGTAAAGGTTGAACCCCTTTATTTTTAAACGCTGTACCGCAAAGCATAGGAACGATAGAAAGACTTAAACATCCTGCTTTAATCCCTGTTTTAATCTCTTCAAGGCTTAATTCTTCTCCGCCTAAATATTTTTCCATCAACTCATCTGAAGTTTCAGAAACTGCTTCTATCATTTTTGTGCGATATTCTTCTGCCTTTTCTTTAAGTTCAGCTGGAATTTCTTTTTCTACATAATCCGTTGGCTTAGTATCATCTTCCCAAACTAAAGCTTTCATAGTTACAAGATCGATTACGCCTTTAAAATTATCCTCAGCACCAATTGGAATTTGAAGTGGAACTGGATTAGCTTTTAAACGGTTACGAATTTGATCTTCTACATTGTAGAAATTTGCACCGATTCTATCCATTTTGTTTACAAATACTATTCTTGGAACACCATATTTATTTGCTTGTCTCCAAACTGTTTCACTTTGAGGCTGCACCCCACCCACTGAACAAAATACCGCAACAGCACCATCAAGAACACGCATAGATCTTTCAACTTCAATTGTAAAATCCACGTGACCCGGAGTGTCAATTAGGTTAATTTGGTGATCTTTCCAAAAACAAGTTGTAGCCGCAGAAGTGATAGTAATCCCACGCTCTTTCTCTTGTTCCATCCAGTCCATAGTAGCAGCACCATCATGAACTTCACCGATTTTATGACTCATACCTGTAAAGAAAAGAATTCTTTCAGATGTAGTCGTTTTACCCGCATCAATGTGAGCAGCAATACCGATATTTCTAACTTTTTTTAAAGGAGTACTTCTTGACATACACACTCCTTCTTACCAACGATAGTGAGCAAATGCTTTATTTGCTTCAGCCATTTTATAAGTATCTTCTTTCTTCTTAAATGAAGCACCTTTGCTATTAGCAGCATCTAAAAGCTCAGCTGCAAGTTTATCAATCATAGTTCTTTCGCTTCTTTTTCTTGCAAAAGAAATAATCCAACGAATCGCTAAAGCTTGTTGTCTAGCAGGACGAACTTCAACTGGAACTTGATAGGTTGCACCACCTACACGACGAGATTTCACTTCTAATAAAGGCTTAATATTTTCAATCGCATCATTAAAAATATCAATACCTTTTTTCTCGCCACCTTTTTTATCAATAGCTTCCAAAGCACCATACATAATTGTTGTAGCTGTGCTTTTTTTACCATCATACATTAAAGAATTAATAAATTTTGTGATTACTTTATTACCATAAATCGGATCAGGCAAGACTTCTCTTACCGGAGCTTTTCTTCTTCTCATTATTTTTCCTTCAAATTTTAAATTTTACTCAAACAAAATCAAATCTAACGGATTTGTCTGTATGAATGATTATTTTGCAGCGCCTGCTTTAGGGCGTTTAGCGCCATATTTAGAACGAGAAACTGTTCTTTTTGCAACACCTGCTGTATCAAGAGCACCACGAACGATGTGATATTTAACCCCTGGTAAGTCTTTTACCCTACCACCACGCACTAAAACAATGCTGTGTTCTTGCAAGTTATGACCTTCACCGCCGATATAGCTGATCACTTCAAAGCCACTAGTAAGTCTTACTTTGGCAACTTTTCTTAACGCTGAGTTTGGTTTTTTAGGTGTTGTAGTATAAACCCTAGTGCAAACTCCCCTTCTTTGTGGACAATTTTTAAGCGCTGGAGATTTAGATTTTTCTAAAACTTTTTTGCGCTCTTTTCTAACCAATTGATTTATGGTAGGCACAATAATTCCTTTCTTTAAAAATGTAATAAACTTTGGATGATATCTAAATTTTGCTTATATTTTAGTTAAAAAGATTGAAAATGAAGAAATATAGCCCCGAAGGGCTATAAAATAGAGTTTTATTCTTGTTCTTTAAGTTTTAAATTTTGTTCACCATAAAGCCCTGTTCCAACAGGAATCATTCTACCTAGAATAACATTTTCTTTTAAATCTTCTAAGTAGTCAAATTTACCCGCTATACTTGCTTCGGTTAAAACTTTAGTAGTTTCTTGGAATGAAGCCGCAGAAATCACACTATCACTTCCAATCGCTGCTCTTGTTACACCTAAAAGCACAGGCTCGGCAATAGCTGGTTCTCCACCCATTCTAATGATTCTTTCGTTTTCTTCACGGAATTTACGTCTTGAAACCAAATCACCTTCGATAAATTTCGTATGTCCACTATCTACAACTTTTACTTGTCTTAGCATTTGAGAAACGATAACTTCTATATGTTTATCAGAAATCACAACACCTTGTCCGCGATAAACTTGTTGAATTTCGGAAATCAAATAATAATGCAAGGCTTTTTCACCTAAAATTTTAAGCACATCATGACTCGAAACAACTCCATCTGTAAGTTTTTCACCTGCATGGATAAACTCGCCATCTCTTACTTGAATGTGTTTTGATTTGTCGATTAAATACTCAGCACTTGTTCCATCTTCTGCTTGGATAATGATTCTTTCTTTGGAACGCAAAGGTTTATCAAAACGAACAACACCATCAATTTCTGCAATCACAGCTGCATTTTTTGGTTTTCTTGCTTCAAAAAGTTCAGAAACTCTTGGAAGACCTCCTGTAATATCTTTTGATTTAGCTGCAGCTTTTGGAGTTTTTGCTAAAATATCTGCTTGAGCGATTTTATCGCCATCATGAACAAAAATAACGGTTTTTGGTTCAAGCTGATAACGCACAGCCTTATCACCTTTTCCTGCAATTATCAAAGTCGGTCTAACTCCGCTTGGCAAATACTCATTAATCACTAAAGAACGCTTACCTGTAGCTTCATCAATTTGCTCATCGGCACTATAACCTGCTTCAATATCTTCAAAGCTTACAACACCATCAATTTCTGCAATAATAGTATTATTATAAGCATCCCATTCTGCAATCACTTTTCTTTCTTTTTTAGGAGCACTTGCAATGATAGTATTTACATCATCGATTTTTTCACTATCGTTAAATTCTATCTTAGATTCTCTTGGGATATAGTGTCTTTTTGCTTCTCTATCATTTTCATCAGCAATCACCACAAAGAATCCTTTTTCTTTAACAATATCGCCTTTTTTAACATTTTTTACTCTATCTAAACCATCGCCTTTAAGGATATAAAATTTAAGCGTTCCCTTTTCTCCTGCTTTGATATTTTGTACCACGGGCTCGCCATCTTCTACTAAAATTTCACTCGCAAAAGGAATACGATTAGGAACGTTCCAACCCTCTTTAATCACTTCCACGATACTTTCATTTTCTTCTACTTGCATACCACTTTGATATGGCAAATAAAGTTTTCCATCTATACTGCCACTTACACCTGCTAATTCATTTGGTTTAGCAAGATCGTATTTTCTTAGTATGTATTTTACTTCTTGTTTTTTATCTTTAATAGAAACAATCACATCTTCATGAATATTTTCTATATTAATCACACCTTTAAATGGAGTTTTGATTTTTGGCTCCACAAGCAAAATCGCCGCATTTCTACGATTTGCTACGATATTTTTACCTTCTTTGTTTTTATAAGTTTTAAGATTATAAAATCTTATAAAACCTTCTTTTTGTGCGCTTACTTGTCTATCTTGTAAATCCGTACTTGCAGTCCCCCCGCTGTGGAAAGTTCTTAGAGTTAGCTGCGTCCCTGGCTCGCCGATAGATTGAGCGGAAATAATTCCTACTGCTTCACCTGGTTTTACTAATTTACCTTCGCCAAGATTGATACCATAACATTTTGCACAAATTCCTTTTTTAGCTTTGCAGGTAATAGGAGTGCGAATATTGACACTTTTTATACCGCTTTCTCCAAGAATTTTTGCTTTTTCCTCATCCATTAAAGTACCTTCTGCAAAAAGCACAGAATTTGTAATAGGATCGATCACATCTTCAGCTAAAACCCTACCTAAAATTCTTTCTTCTAAAGTTTCTATAATAGAACTATCTGCGGTGATTTCATTGATTTCAACACCTTCATGCGTTCCACAATCTTCAATGGTAATTTTTACATTTTGTGCAACATCGATGAGTTTTCTTGTCAAATAACCCGCGTTTGCTGTTTTAAGAGCGGTATCTGCAAGACCTTTTCTAGCACCGTGGGTTGAAATAAAGTATTCAAGAACATTTAGCCCTTCACGGAAATTCGAAATAATAGGCGTTTCGATAATAGAACCATCAGGTTTAGTCATAAGTCCTCTCATCGCAGCAAGCTGAGAAATTTGAGCCGCACTACCTCTAGCACCAGAATCTGCCATCATATAAATAGAGTTAAAACCTTCTTTATCTTTTTCTACAAGCTTCATCATCTCTTTTGAAAGAACATTGTTTGTACTTTTCCAAATATCAATGATTTTATTGTATCTTTCCCCTGAAGTAATCAAACCGAGATTATAAGAATTTTGAATTTCTCTTACTTGTTTTTTTGCTTCATTGATAGCTTTTTGCTTGTCATTAGGAACAATAATATCTGCAATCGAAATTGAAATACCTGCTTTCGTTGCATACTCAAAACCTAAATTTTTAAGTCTATCCAAGAAACTTGCTGTAATCTCTAAACCACCTTGTTTATAAACATAATCCACAAGCGCGGCAATGTCTTTTTTCTTTAAGACTTTATTCCAACTATTTTCAGGCACAAAATCAGGTAAAATGGATTTAATAATCAATCTTCCTGCTGTAGTAGTAATCTTTCTACCATCTATCATAGTTTGTATACTCGCATGAATATCCAAACACTTGCTTTCAAGTGCCATCATCACTTCATCAATGCCTGTACAAATTTTATGCGAACCTTTAGCACCTGCTTTTTCCAATGAAAGATAATAAATTCCTAAAACCATATCTTGCGATGGAACGGTTACAGACTTACCGCTTGCTGGCAAAAGAATATTCATTGATGAAAGCATAAGCACTTTACATTCTGCAATAGCCTCTTGAGAAAGCGGTACATGCACTGCCATTTGATCCCCATCAAAGTCCGCGTTAAATGCTGCACAAACCAAAGGATGAAGTTGTATAGCCTTACCTTCCACTAAAACAGGATGAAAAGCTTGGATAGAAAGTTTATGCAAAGTAGGCGCACGGTTTAACATAACAGGATGTCCTTTTACTACCTCTTCTAAACATTCCCAAACTTCATTGGTTTTGTTTTCTATCATTTTTTTAGCTTGTTTTACTGTAGTTGCATAACCTTTTTCTTCAAGCTTAGCTAAAAGATGTGGTTTAAAAAGCTCTAAAGCCATTTTTTTAGGTAAACCACATTGATCCATTCTAAGTTTTGGACCCACAACAATAACACTACGACCTGAGAAATCCACTCTCTTACCTAGTAGGTTTTGTCTAAAACGCCCTTGCTTTCCTTTGATAATTTCACTTAAAGATTTTAATGGGCGTTTATTTGCTCCTTTTACAGCATTAGCACGACGACCGTTGTCAAAAAGTGCATCAACAGCCTCTTGAAGCATTCTTTTTTCATTTCTTATAATGATTTCAGGTGCATCAAGTTCCATAAGTTTTTTAAGACGTGTATTTCTATTGATAACACGACGATATAAGTCATTCACATCAGAAACTGCAAATTTCCCACCATCTAAAGCCACTAAAGGACGCAAATCTGGCGGTAAAACTGGAAGATTTGTAATCATCATCCATTCAGGACGATTTGGTACGGCTTCATCACTATCGGTATTGGCGTTTAAATTTGAATTTAAGAAATTTTCTACTACTTTTAAGCGTTTAATGATGGTTTTTTTCTTAGCCTCTGAATTTGTAGCCGCCATTTCTTCTTTAAGCTGATTTAAAAGCGCCACAAGATCTAAATTTGCAAGTAAATCACGAACAACTTCTCCACCCATTCTTGCTTTAAAGCCACTATTTTCATAGCGTTGCATTAAATTTTGATATTGCTCTTCATTTAAAACATCACAATATTCTACTTTTTTGGTGCTTTCATTATCATAGAAAGCATCGCCTGGATTTTCAACGATATAAGCTTCATAATAAAGCACACGCTCAAGATCTTTCATCTTAACACCCAAAAGCGTTCCTATACGGCTTGGAAGAGAATTAACATACCAAATATGGGCCACAGGAGTTACAAGCTCGATATGTCCCATTCTAGAACGACGCACTTTTGAATTTGCTACTTCAACACCACATTTTTCACACTTAACGCCTTTAAAACGCATTTTTTTGTATTTACCACAAAGACACTCATAATCTCTTATAGGTCCAAAAATCTTTGCGCAAAAAAGCCCATCTCTTTCAGGCTTTAAGGTTCTATAATTGATAGTTTCTGGTTTTTTTACTTCTCCATAAGACCATGATTTGATTTTTTCAGGACTTGCAAGTCTTAGTTGAAACGCTTCGAAATCCCTAGGTCTTGCATCTTCTTTGATTTCTATTACTTTAAATTTACTCATTATCTTCATCCTTATCAAAAATCTCAACATCTAAAGCAAGAGATTTAAGCTCATTGGTTAATACAAAAAATGTTTCAGGAATTCCTGTTGCTGGAACATTTTCACCTTTTGTCAATGCTTTATAAGCACTAAATCTACCTTCTACATCGTCTGATTTGATAGTTAACATTTCTCTTAAAGTGTGAGCCGCTCCATAAGCTTCAAGTGCCCAAACTTCCATCTCCCCAAATCTTTGTCCCCCAAAGAGTGCTTTACCACCCACAGGTTGTTGGGTAACTAAGCTGTAAGGTCCTGTACTTCTTGCGTGAACTTTCTCATCAACTAAGTGGTGGAGTTTTAGCATATACATACATCCCACATGAACACGCTCTGCAATTTTTTCACCTGTGCGTCCATCATAAAGTTCTGTTTTGCCGTCCATATCTATCTTGGCCATTTCAAAAAGCTTGCTAAATTCTTCTATATTTACACCTTCAAAAACAGGAGTAGCAAATTTAACTCCTTTACTCCAGTCTCTAGCATAGTTTAAAAGCTCTTCATCGCTTAAGCTTTTAATAAATTCTTTTTCGCTTGCAAGTCTTGGAATAGAACAAATTTCAAGCATTTTTGCTCTTAATTCTTTAAGAAAATCTTTTTGCTTTCTGTCAAAAATTTCTTGAATCTGATCTCCGAGTCTAAGTCCAATTAAACCCAAATGGCTTTCTAAAATTTGGCCTATATTCATACGACTTGGAACGCCAAGTGGATTAAGTGCAATATCTACACTTTTACCATTTGGTAAATAAGGCATATCCACTTCAGGAACTATAGTTGAAACTATACCTTTGTTTCCGTGACGTCCTGCCATTTTATCACCAACTTTAAGCTTTCTCTTTGTAGCAATATAAACTTTAACAAGCTTAATTACCCCACTTGGTAAAATATCATCTTTTTCTAAAATTTCAAGCTTTTCATCGTGTTCTGCTTTTAATTTTTTCTTCTCATTTTGGAAATGATTTTTTAAATCATCGTATTCTTTTTGAATCTCTTTAGAATAAGCTTTAATCAAAGTTGTTAAAGTAAAACGATTGATTTTTTCAAGTTCGCTAATATCTGCAGTTTGTCCTTTTTTATAATTTTTATCTCCAATTTTTTGATCACTATTTAAAGGGGCTTTGGAAAGAAGAGCACAAACACGAAGCATTTCTTCTCTATCCATCATCAAAAGTCTATCATGGTGTTCTTTTTCTAAAGCCATTTTTTCTTTATCATAAGATTTTATTGCGCGATCGTCTTTTTCATAGCCTTTTTTAGTGAAAATTTTAACATCTACAACAACACCCTCTAAAGAAGCAGTTGCATAAAGGGATTTATTCACAACATGCCCTGCTTTTTCTCCAAAAATCGCTCTTAAAAGTCTTTCTTCAGGAGTTGGTTTAACCTCACCTTTTGGAGAAACCTTACCCACCAAAATCATACCTGGTTTAATATGGGTACCAATTTTTGCAATACCGCTCTCATCAAGATGTGCAACATCTTCTTCTTTTACATTTGGGATATCTTTGGTAATTTCTTCTATACCATCTTTTAGTTCTCTTGCTTCAATTTCTTTTTCATAAATATGCACGCTTGTAAAGGTATCTTCACGAATAATTCTCTCACTTACAACTATAGCATCCTCATAGTTATAACCATTCCAAGGCATAAAAGCGATTAAAGCATTTTTACCTATAGCAAGTTCGCCTTGATCCATAGAAGGACCATCTGCGATAATTTGTCCTGTTTTTACTATATCACCTTTTTTAACAATAGGATGTTGAATATAATTTGTATTTTGATTGGTTCTTAAATTTTTCTCCATAGTGTAATGATCGATAAATGGACCTTTATCATCTTCACCTAAAATGAAAATGCTTTTATTATCCACTTTCTCAACCACACCGCCACGCTTTGCTTTAACAGCTTCCCAAGCATCACGCGCAATAATTTGTTCCATACCTGTTCCTACTATCGGAGCTGAAGCAGTAAGAAGTGGCACAGCTTGACGTTGCATATTTGAACCCATTAGCGCTCTGTTTGCATCATCGTGCTCTAAAAACGGAATCAAAGAAGCTGCAACCCCAACAACCATACCTGAGCAAAGATCGATTAATTGCACTTCTTCGCGTCTTGCAAGTATAGTTTCACCATCTTGTCTAGCCTCAACAAATTCTTCTACTATATTGCCTTTAGCATCAACTTTGGTTGAAGCTGGTGCAATAAACAAGCCTTCTTCTTGTGTTGCTGTAAGATAAACAACTTCATTAGTCACTTTACCATTTACAACTTTTCTATATGGTGCTTCAACAAAGCCAAGTTCATTTACTTTTGCATAAGTAGAAAGAGTGTTAATCAAACCAATATTTTGACCTTCAGGTGTTTCAACTGGACAAATTCTACCATAATGTGTCGCATGAACATCACGCACTTCAAAACCTGCTCTTTCTTTTACAAGTCCACCTTCACCAAGCGCTGACAAACGACGCTTATGAGTAACCTCGCTTAAAGGGTTGGTTTGATCCATAAATTGCGAAAGCTGACCTCCTGTAAAAAATTCAATGATGGTTGTAGTAATCATTTTAGGATTGATTAAATCATAAGGCATTACTTTATCAAGATCCGCATTTAAAGAAGTAAATTTATCTCTGATCGCCTTTTGCATTTTTGCAAGACCTAAATGAAGTTCATTGGCTAAAAGTTCACCTATAGAACGGATACGACGATTTCCTAAATGATCTCTATCATCAATATGTCCTTTACCATTTTTTACTTTAATTAAATATTTTGCAGTTTTAATAATATCTTCATTAGTCAAAACAGTAACATACTCAGGCACTTCAAGACCTAACTTATGGTTCATTTTCATACGACCTACCTTGGTAAGATCGTATCTTTCAGGATTGAAGAATAAATCATTTACAAAAGCCTTCGCTGCATCTTTTACCACAGGTTCACCTGGACGCATAACCTTGTAAATTCTAATCGCAGCTAAATCATTTTCATCATCGATATTTTCACTTTGTTTAAGAAGTTTTAGAGTTTCTCCATCTTGAGCAAAGGAGTTAATAATCGCTGCATCAACGCCATTAGCCAAGTCATTTGCTATATCAAAACTTTTTTGCTCTTTAATCTTGGCAAGCTTACTCTCATCTAGCAAAGTTAAAGAATCAAATAAAACCTCTCCACTTTCCTTATCAATAATAGGATTTGCCAAATAACGATTAAGTAAAATTTCTACAGGGTATTCTATCCATTTTAAACCGTCTTTAATAAGCTGTTCTGCTTTTTTCTTTGTAAGTCGTTTTCCAGCTTGATGAACAATTTTTCCTTTTTCATCTTTAATATCATACTCTATTCTGTCCATAAAATCATTTGGATTAAATTCTGTTAAAAATTTATCTTTTTTCACATGTATAGTCTGGATAGGATAAAACAACTTAATAATATCCTGTTTTTTATACCCTAAAGCCCTAAAAAGCATAGTTACAGGAACTTTTCTACGCTTGTTGATTCTTACATACAAAACATCTTTGGCATCGTATTCAAAATAAAGCCACGAACCACGATCAGGAATAATTTGTGCTGTATAAACAAGCTTATTTGCAACCGTTGAACTTTCTTCTTCTTTAAAAATAACACCAGGGCTTCTATGTAATTGATTTACAACCACTCTCTCAACCCCGTTAATGATAAAAGATACACGATCTGTCATTAAAGGAATTTCGCGGATATAAATTTCTTGTTCTTTAATATCTTTTACGCCAACTTTTTCCCCTGTTTTTTCATCTTTTTCATGCAGAGTAAGACGGATTTTCATTTTTAAATTTACAGAATAAGTCAAACCTCTTTCCATGCATTCGCGAATGGTATATTTTGGCTTGCCTATTTCACTACTAACATATTCAAGACTCAATCTATTTTGCGGATCATGAATAGGAAAAATTGATTTAAAAACTTTTTCTATACCACTTTCACCATTATCAAGATTTAAAAAATAATCAAAACTCTTTTTTTGTAATTGTAGAAGATTTGGGATTTCTATTTGTTTTGAAATGTTTGAGAAGTCTACTCTTAAACGATTTCCTAATTTATTATCTAACATATCGCACATACCTCATGGTAAATTTTGTAAATTTAAAAAAGAAGACCTAAAAATTAGGTAAAAATAAAAAAAGAAGACTTGCCTTGGCAAATCTTCTTCTAACTTTAAAGCTTAAAATTACTTAAGTTCTACTTTAGCACCAGCTTCTTCAAGTTGTTTTTTAGCTTCTTCAGCTTCAGCTTTAGCCACACCCTCTTTTAGAGTTGAAGGAGTTTGCTCAACTGCATCTTTTGCTTCTTTAAGACCAAGGCCTGTAAGAGCACGAACGATTTTAATAACTTCAATCTTTTTAGCACCGCCATCAGTTAAAACGATATCAAATTCAGTTTTTTCTTCAGCAGCAGCTGCAGCAGCACCAGCTGCAGCACCACCAGCCACCATTACAGGAGCAGCAGACACACCAAATTTTTCTTCAAATTCTTTTACAAGTTCTGATAACTCAAGAACACTTAAATTTGAAATATATTCTAATACATCTTCTTTAGAAATTGCCATTTTTTATCCTTTTATTTAATTTATTCAGATTCTTTTTTATTTTTAAGCGCATTTAAACCTATTGTGAAATTGGTAATTGGCGCATTCCAAACTTGCAAAAGCATAGCAAGCAACTCATTGCGTGAAGGCATTTTAGCAAGAGCTTTAACCTTAGCAACATCTGCAACTTCGCCTTCAATATGAGCTGTTTTGATTTCAAATTTATCGTTATTTTCTTCAAATTTAGCAGCTACTTTTGAAACACTTAGCTGATCTTCGCCCCAAAGATAAATATTTGTATCTTTAAGAACTAGACCTGTTTTACCGGAATTGTTAAGAGCAATGTTAGCCAAAGTATTTTTAACAATTTGAACTTTTACATTGTTTTCTCTTGCATTATTTCTAAGCTCTTCTAGTTTTTTTGTGCTAAGACCTCTGTAATTACAAACTACAATAGCTTCACTAGCTTTAAAACCTTCTTCAAGTTTAGCAATAATCTCAACTTTTTCGCTTCTAGTCACATTTTCTCCTTTCCGATTGAGATTTCAAGTAGAGTGGAAATCCAATTAAGCTTACGCCTCGACTATCTTCAATCTAAAATAAACATCTCAAAAAATCAAAAATTTTTTCAAATGTTTATTTTAAAACAAAAGAGTTGCAAAAAAGCAACTCTTATTTCATATCAAGCAATTCTTGTGTTTCAAGCTTTACAGAAGGGCTCATTGTCAAAGATAAAGCCGCATTTTTAATATATCTACCTTTAGCTGCGGCAGGTTTGTGTTTGTTAATTGCCTTTACAAAAGTGCTAACATTGTCCCATAATTGTTCTTTGGAAAAACTTACTTTACCAAGACCTGCATGGATATTTCCTTGCTTATCAACACGGAAATTTACCTGACCACTTTTTGCATTATTAACTGCTTGAGCAACATCCATAGTCACTGTTCCGGTTTTAGGATTTGGCATTAAACCTTTTGGCCCTAAAATTCTACCAACTTTACCAACAAGTCCCATTAAATTTGGAGTAGCAATCAAAACATCAAAATTCATATTACCTTTTTGAATTTCTTCTACTAAATCATCGCTACCCACAATATCTGCACCAGCATTTTTCGCTTCATCAGCTTTTGCGTCTTTTGCAATTACAGCAACACGAACTTTTTTACCCGTTCCAGCAGGTAAAACAACAGATCCTCTTACCATTTGATCTGCATGTCTTGGATCAACATTAAGTTTTAAAGCAATTTCTACAGTCTCATCAAATTTAGCAGACTTTAAAGTCTTTATTGTATCAATTGCATCGCTTAAAGCATACTCTTTATTTGAATCAATTTTTTGTGATAATTCTTTTAATCTTTTTGCTATCTTAGCCATTTATTTTCTCCGCATTTTAAAGTGCTACCGCCTTTTACCTTGGCGGTGAAAGGATTAATCAACGATTTCAACACCCATAGAACGAGCTGAACCTGCAATAATTTTAGCAGCTTGATCTCTATCTTTAGTATTTAAATCTGCAATTTTCTTATCTACTATTTCTAAAACTTGAGCACGAGTTAACCTACCCACCTTATTTTTAAGTGGATTATCCGTACCTTTAGAAATTCCAGCTGCTTTTTTGATCAAATCCGTAGCTGGCGGTTGTTTTGTAATAAAAGTAAAACTTTTATCTGCATAAACAGTGATAACAACAGGGATATTAAAACCTGCCATATCTTTTGTTCTTTCATTAAAAGCCTTACAAAACTCCATAATATTAACACCTTGCTGACCCAAAGCAGGACCAACAGGTGGTGATGGGTTTGCTTTTGTGGCAGCAATTTGCAATTTAATTTCGCCTACGACTTTTTTAGCCATAACAAATCTCCTTACTTGATATAAATTAAATTATTTTCTCAACTTGAGAATATAAGATCTCCACTGGAGTTGAGCGTCCAAAAATAGAAACATTTAATTTTAATAAACCACGAACCATATCATACTCTTCTACAATTGCAGTAAAGTTTGCAAATGGCCCTTCTGTGATTCTCACATTTTCCCCTTCTTCAAAAGAAATCTTTGGTTTAGGCGCTGCACGATTGTGAACTTTTTCCAAAATCAAATTAATATCTTTTTCTGTTAAAGGGGTTGGCTTTTTGGATTCTCCAATAAAACGACCAACCTTTGGAAGAGATTGAATGCGATGCCAAAGCTCCGTATTTAAATCAAGAAGTGCAAAAACGTATCCTGAATACAAACTTCTTTCGCTAATCTTCTCCTTTCCATTCTTAAATTCAATAACATCTTCAGTTGGAACAACAATTTCTTTAAGTTGTTCTTCAATTCCGTTATCTTTTACTAAATTTTCAATGGCTCTTTTAACTGCCATTTCACTGCCAGCATAAGTTTGAATTGCATACCATTTATGAGTACTCATTTACTCTCCTTATACGATCGCAGAAACAATAGAGGACATAAGCCAATCCACTAACGCCAAAAACAAAGAAATCACCGCAACAACTACAAAAACTGTAATATAGGCATTTCTTACCTGTTCTTTTAAAGGAAAAATTACTTTCCTTAATTCGGCTTTTGATAATTTAAAATAAGTTATTAATTTTTCCATTTATTTAAACCTTAATTATGGCAGGGCAAGAGGGATTCGAACCCCCAACCATCGGATTTGGAATCCGGCGCTCTACCGTTGGAGCTATTGCCCTAAGGGCGCAAGCTTAACTTTTTAGCTTAACTTCTTTGTGAAGTGTATGTTTTTTTAATCTTGGGCAATATTTTTTTAATTCTAATTTTTCAGTAGTATTTTTACTATTTTTATAGGTGCTATAATTAATATCACCACATTCTTCACACTTTAAACCAACTTTAATTCTCATTTCAATTTTCCTTAAAAAATTAAAGCCAAGCTTTTAACTTGGCTTTATTAAATTATTTAATAATTTTAGAAACAACACCTGAACCAACAGTTTTACCACCTTCACGAATAGCAAAACGAGTTCCTTCTTCAAGTGCTACTGGAGCGATCAAGCTTACAGTAATTCTCACATTTTCACCTGGCATAACCATTTCAACACCATCAGCTAATTTAATCGAACCTGTAACATCAGTTGTTCTTACATAAAACTGTGGTCTATAGTTGTTAAAGAATGGAGTATGTCTACCACCTTCATCTTTATTTAAGATATAAACTTCAGCTTCGAAGTCAGTGTGTGGAGTAATTGATTTTGGTTTAGCAAGAACCATACCACGGATAACTTCTTCTTTTTTAGTACCACGAAGAAGAACACCTACGTTATCTCCTGCTTCCCCTTGATCCATTTCTTTTCTGAACATTTCAACACCTGTTACAGTTGTTGTTTGAGTATCTTTAATACCAACGATTTCGATAGTATCACCTACTTTTACAACACCTTTTTCAATTCTACCTGTAACAACAGTACCACGACCTGAAATTGAGAAAACGTCTTCAATTGGCATCAAGAAGTCTTTTTCAGTATCACGAGTTGGAGTTGGAATATAACTATCAACTGCAGCCATAAGATCCATAATTTTTGCCGACCATTCACCATCTTGTCCAGCTTTAGCTTCTTCAAGAGCTTTTAAAGCAGAACCAGAAATAATAGGTGTATCATCGCCTGGGAAATCATAAGAGCTTAACAATTCTCTAATTTCCATTTCAACTAACTCTAAAAGTTCAGCATCATCAACCATATCTGCTTTATTCATAAAAACAACAATATATGGAACGCCTACTTGACGAGAAAGAAGAATGTGTTCTCTAGTTTGTGGCATAGGGCCATCTGCAGCAGAAACAACCAAGATCGCTCCATCCATTTGTGCAGCACCTGTAATCATGTTTTTAACATAATCTGCGTGACCTGGGCAGTCAACGTGTGCATAGTGACGATTGTCTGTTTCATATTCAATATGAGAAGTAGCAATAGTAATACCACGCTCTTTTTCTTCTGGAGCATTATCGATATTATCATAATCTTTAAGCTCTGCTAAACCTCTTCTAGAAAGAACAGCAGAAATAGCAGCTGTTAAAGTAGTTTTACCATGGTCAACGTGACCAATAGTACCAATATTTACGTGTGGCTTATTACGTGAAAATTTTTCTTTAGCCATTTTTTTCCTCCGTATAAAAAATAAATTGAGCAAAGCAAGTCTTATATCTATATAATTTTTTCAATTCATGGAGCTCATAGCGGGAATTGAACCCGCGACCTCTCCCTTACCAAGGGAGTGCTCTACCTCTGAGCCATACGAGCGCTCAGAAAAATTATACATAATAATAGACAACAAAAACTCTTAAATGGGATATATACTGTAAGTTAAAGGTTTTAAAATACAGCTCCCAGTTCTTTTAAATTGTTGGAGCGGGAAACGGGACTCGAACCCGCGACCCTCAGCTTGGAAGGCTGATGCTCTAGCCAACTGAGCTACTCCCGCAAAGCATGGTGGTGAGTCGTGGATTCGAACCACGGAAGGCGAAAGCCAGCAGATTTACAGTCTGCCCTCGTTGGCCACTTGAGTAACTCACCATAAAAATATTGCTTTTTCAATATTCTGGTCAAACACTGCTAAAATAAATGGAGCTGGTTAAGGGACTTGAACCCCCGACCTGCTGCTTACAAGGCAGCTGCTCTACCAACTGAGCTAAACCAGCAAAAATAAAAGTGAGATTATAACTCAAAAAAAAAATTTTGTCAAGACTTTTTTAGTTTTTCTATAAAATTTTAGTCTTGTAAAGTTTATTATCATAAACCAATATTATTTTTATCTAATTTATGATAATCAAACAAATTTAAAAATTTCTTTGCTCTTTCGCTTTTTGGATTTTCAAAAAAACTTTTAGGATCATTTTCTTCGATGATTTTTCCTTCATCCATAAAAATAATTTTATCTGCTACAGCTTTAGCAAAACCCATTTCATGAGTAACAATAAGCATAGTCATACCCTCTTTTGCAAGATTTAACATCACTTCTAAAACTTCTCTAACAATCTCAGGATCCAACGCTGCTGTAACCTCATCAAAAAGCATTAACTCAGGATTCATACATAGACTTCTTACTATGGCAATTCTTTGCTTTTGTCCTCCGCTAAGTTCTCTTGGATAAGCATGAATTTTATGCAAAAGTCCCACCTTTTCAAGCCAAATTTTAGCCTCTTTCAAAACCTCATCTTTCTTTCTTTTTTGCACTTTCATAGGCCCTAAAAGTATATTTTCTTCAACACTTAAATGCTCAAAAAGCTCATAAGATTGAAAAACCATACCAACTTTTTGACGTATTCTTGGCCATTCTTTAAAATCTTTATCTATTTTCTCATTATCAATATAAATATTACCACTTGCAATCTCTTCAAGCCCATTAATACAACGCAAAAGCGTAGATTTTCCACATCCGCTAGGACCTAAAATCACCACAACTTCTTTAGCCTTAACTTCTAAATTAATATCTTTTAAGGCGTGATGCGAACCATAATACTTTTGTAAATTTTCTATTTTTAGTATGCTCATTTTAGCTCCATTTTTTCTCTAATTTTCTTGAATATAAAGTGATAGGATAACAAAGTATAAAAAAGATAAAAAAAATCAAACCATAAATAATAAAAGGTGCAAAATCATTTCTATTATGAAATTCTATAATTTGTTGTCCTACTTTTACAAGCTCTACCGCGCCGATTAAATAAGCAAAGGTTGTACTTTTAATCATACGAGTAAGTAAATTCATGCTCATAGGAGTTAAACGACGCATAGCTTGTGGAATAATAATATAAACAAAACTTTGCACCGTATTTAAACCTAAAGATGATGCACTTTCATACTGATGCTTTGGAATACTCTGCAAGGAAACACGCACCAAATCCATCATCTCAAAACAACCCCAAATGCTAAAAACAATAATAGCTACACTTACAGAACTCAAATCCCACCCAAACCATCTAGGAAAACCAAAATACACCACAAAAAGCCATACCAAAAGTGGCATAACACGCACAAATTCTAAACCTAAACGACAAAAAGCATAGATATAGGTATTTTTAAAACTCATTAAAATTCCCAAAAACAACCCACCTATCGAAGTAATAATAATGCTGATAAATGAAATTTCAAGAGTGACAAAAAGCCCTTGCCAGAGTCTTAAAAGCGTATCGGTATTTAAAAGTTCAAGCATGAAGCAACCTTTTTTCAAACTTTAGTAAAATAAAAGACAAAGGCAAAATAATGCATAAATATCCCATAAACAACAAAAACAATAGCTCATCTGTCTTATAGGTTAAGGAATTTAAACTCTTCATTAAATTCACCAAATCTGGCAAGGCAATAATACTAACGACTGAAGTTTCTTTGATTAAAAATATAATATTAGCACTAATACTTGGCATAGAAATAGCCAAAGCTTGCGGCAAAATCACATAACACAAATTTCCAAATTTTGAAAAACCCAAAGAAAGTCCCGCTTCAAACTGCTGTTTTCTTATGGCTTCAAATCCCGCTCTTAAACTTTCAGCCATATAAGAACCTCCTAAAAAACTAAGTCCTACTATAGCACAAGCAAAAGAAGGCCTTAAAGTTTCTTCTACGCTTAAGCAAATCAAATCAAGCGGTGGAATTTGTTCTAAATGTATATTAAATTTAGGTAAAGCATAATATAAGAAAAAAAGTTGAATTAATAAAGGCGTATTTCTTGAAAACTCTATATAAAGCTTGCAAATATTTTCTAAAATTTTTATTTTAAAATAACTCATTAAAATACAAAACAAACCTATTATCAAAGAAAAAATAATTCCAAAAAAGCTTAGTTTTATCGTAAGCCAAGCAGCCGTTAAAAAAGCAGGAGCTTGAGCTAATATAAAATCAAAATCCATTCCCTACCTTAAATTTTTACCAAAGTTCTTTCATGATCATATCTTTATTTAAAATTTCAATTCTACCTTTTTTTGTATCAATAAGTTCTGAAATTTTAAGCTCTTTTAACACTCGAGATAAAGATTGTGCTCTAACATTTAAATCAATTGCAATTTGTTTTTGTGAAATTGTATCTAAATTTTTTTCATTTTCCAAAAGATACTTTAATAATCTCGTCCTTAAATCTAATGCATTTTGAGATAATTTCTTTTCTAAAATTTTAATTTTATCAAAAAGTGAACTGATAAGTAAAAAATTGAATTCTTTATTTTCACTGCATAAATTTTGAAAATTAATAAAATCAATTTCCAAAATTTCTCCATCTTCTTCAAAAATAGCATTAGCAGGATAATTTAATTTTTTAAAAGCAGGCATTTCTGCTATAAAATTTGGAGGATTAAAATAATGCAAAGTAATTTCTTTATCGCTTGCTGTACTTTTATAAATGCGTATTTTTCCCTTAAGTAAAATAAAAAATTTTTTAGCCTCTTCGCCCTCATAAAATAAAATACTATTTTTTTGAAATTTTTTTAATTTTCCTACACTAGATAAAAGTTCTAAATAATCTTTCATTATATACATTTTCCATTCTTAACTTATGTTAAATTTAATTTATCTTATTTTTGCTATATTAACGCCATAAAATTAACATTTAAGAAAGGCTTATATGAAATTTGAAACAATTAATCAAGAAAGCATAGCAAAACTCATGGAAATATTTTATGAAAAAGTTAGAAAAGATAAAGATTTAGGTCCTATTTTTAACAATGCTATTGGAACAAGTGATGAAGAATGGAAAGAACATAAAGCAAAAATAGGAAATTTTTGGGCAGGTATGCTTTTAGGAGAAGGTGATTATAATGGACAACCCTTAAAAAAGCATCTAGATCTACCTCCTTTTCCTCAAGAATTTTTTGAAGTTTGGCTAGGACTTTTTGAAGAAAGTTTAAATATGGTTTATAATGAAGAAATGAAAAATGTCATTTTACAGCGTGCACAAATGATAGCTTCACATTTTCAAAATATGCTTTATAAGTATGGTGGACATTAATTTGGCAATTTTTTTGCCAAATCTTTTTTTACCTTTTCTAAAATCTCCTCATCCTTAGAAAAATCAAAAAATTTAAACTCATTTCCATGTTGCATAAAACCATCGAGCAAATCTCCACTCAAACGATTTTTAAGATCAAGCTCTGCTATTTTAAACCCATCTAAAGTACTAGCAAAGTCTTTTAAACGACTTGGAATTTCTTTAAGCTTAGTATAAAGATAACAAGTACTTTTAAGCCCTACACGACCTACACGACCACGAAGTTGATGCAAGGTAGCAAGTCCTAAACGTTCCGCTCCTACAATCACTATCATACTCAATCTTGGCAAAGAAATGCCCACTTCCACCACTGTAGTGCTTAATAAAATATTTCCCTCATCTCTAAAACGCTCTAAAATTTCATCTTTTTGTTTATCTTTTCCATGAGTTACAAAAACTTTTTCATAATGACTCTGCCAATACCCCCTAGCCTGCTCCAAAGAAAGATAAGGAATATTATCACTAGCACTCACTAAGGGATAAATAATGATAATTTGATGATTTTTAGAAATTTCTTCTTTGATCTTCTCGCTAAGCTTAGAAAAACCTTCATTTTGTATACAATAAGTTGTAATATCTTTTTTAAAAGGCATTTGTTTAATAAAACTAAAATTTAAAAGTTCAGATTGTATCATGCTTAAAGTTCTTGGAATAGGTGTAGCCGAAAACTGTATAAAATGAGGGGCAAATTCTTGCTTATTTAAAGAATGAATTTTCTCACGCTGAGCTGATCCAAAACGATGTTGTTCATCTATCATTACAAGTACGGCATTATGGCTTTCTAAATGAATTAAAGCATGAGTGCCTATAATAAGATTTGCTTTTTGAATATTTTGTTCTAAATCTTTTTCTTTTTTGCCCCCTTTAATAAACAAAATATTCATAAAATCAGGCAAAAATTTCTTAGCCTCTTCATAAAGCTGATACGCTAAAATACTAGTAGGTGCCATTAAAATAGCCTGCTTAGGATAAACCATCAAAGCAGCACCGAGTAAAACCAAGGTTTTACCACATCCCACATCACCCATAATCACACGCCTTTTAGCTTCTTTTGAGTGTAAATCTTTTTCTATGTCTTTTAAGGCGTTAAGCTGATCTTTAGTAAGAGAAAAAGGCAAATCTTTAAGCCAATTAGCTATATTAAAAACATTGATTTGATGAGCTTTAAAATGCGTTTGTTTAGCTTTTAAACGCTTTAAAAAATTATATATTTCTATATATTTTAAATCTTTGCTAAAATTTTGCAAATTTTCAAACATAAAAAAACTTTTTTCATCATAAGCATGTAAATTTAAAAGAAAATGTATATATTTATCCTCTATGCCACTTTCTTTTAAATTTTCATAATTAAGATATTTATGTATAAAAGCGGCAATTTTTGTATCTTTTAAACCTAAAATTTGATACTTTGGACTAAAACCCTCAAAAGAAGTTAAAATTTTAGGATTGTTAAATTGCCAAGTGTGATTAAAACGCGAGAGTTTAGCATTAAAAACAAGCTCTTTTCCTACCTTGCAAACCCCAAAATGCCAAGCTCTAGGATGAAAAAATACAAAAGAAATATTTTCTTGCCATTCTTCACAAAAACCTAAACCAAAAAGTTGATTTTTTCTTGAACTAACGCTTTTTATAGTGATTTTTTGGGTGCAAATTTCATTTTCTTTAGGATTTTTACTTGGATTTAAATTTTCAATTTTTTTAGGTAAAAGAAGCGCTAAATCAATAGCACTTCTAATTTTTAATTTTTTAAAAAATTCAAAATCACTTTCTTTAATTTTCATTTTGTATGCTTGCAAAACTTATATTTAAAAGCTCTTGATGTTTTTTAATATAAGCATTGATGGTTTCAAGTTTAACCTTTTCCATAAGTTTTAACTCTTCTTTATAATATCCCAAATTTAAACCTTGATAAAATTCATTAAAGGCCATAGATAAACGCTTGCTTAAGCTTTCATAACGCAAAGGAGTTGATCCTATGAGAAAATTTTTAGCTTGATCAAGTTCGTTTTGAGTCATGCCATTTTTTATAAAATCTTCAAAAAGCTCTTTTACAATTTTTTTAGCTTCTTTAGCGCTTTCATTTTTAGTTTGTAAATATCCAAAAACTCTAGAAAAAGACATATTCATATCAAGCATAGCATAAGCTGAGTATGCAAGACCTCTTTTAACACGAATTTCTTCCATAATCCTTGAACCAAATCCCCCTTGTCCTAGCACAAATAAAGTAATTTTTGCAAGATATAAATCCTTATCTTTAAAATCGGCAAAAAAAGGCGTAGCAAAATAAATATAAGCTTGTTCACTTTCTGGGCGTAGCAAAATTTCATCTTTGATGTTTTTGCTTAACTCATATTTTTTTGGAGTATTTTTCTTACCTATTTGAAGTTTTGATAAGAGTTTTAAAAGATCTTCCTTGGCTTGTTTTTCTTCTAAATCTCCTCCTAAAATCACAACCAAATCACTAAGATGGATAAAATTTTTATAAAAATTTTGCAAATCTTTTAAAGACAAAGTTTCTATACTTTTTTCATCTCCATCATTTGGACTTTGAAATTCTTTACATTTAAAAATTTGAGCATTGAGTAAATTTTTTGCTAAATAATCAAAATCACTATTTTTACTCGCGAGCTCACCTAAGGCATTGATTTTTAATTTTTGCAAAGTTTTTTCTTCTATTCTTGGTTTTAAAAGCAATTTTTCTAAACTCTTTAAAGCAAAATCAAAATTTTCTTTCAAGCAAGAAAGATTGATTTCCAAGCTTTCAAAACCACTACTTGCCTCTAAATTTATCGCTCTAAATTCTAAATCCTTAAAAAATTTATCATCCACGCCTTCATTTAAAATACGTGAAAACATCTTAGCTAAGCCTGCTATTTCATCATAACTTCTAGCACAATTTCTAAAGACAAGCTTTAAAACAACAATAGGAAAATCAGAATTTTTTTCAAAAATAAAAGGGATTTTAACACCCCTACTCTCTAAATACTGCATTAAAACCTTTCTAAAATTTCATAAGCGGTATTGCGTTTAGCTGGATTTTCGCCTAAACTTCTAATCAACCTTATCATCTCATCTTGATTCATTCTATAACTTGCTCCTGCGGCACTTACTACATTTTCTTCCATCATGGTTGAGCCTAAATCATTAGCCCCAAATTTTAAAGCAAGTTGACCTATAAGCGAGCCTTGAGTTACCCAAGAACTTTGCAAATTCTTAAAATTATCTAAATAAAGTCTTGCTAAAGCTAAAAGTCTTAAATACTTATTAGAACTTTGTTTCATAATCTTTGGATGTTTTTGGATTAAAGCAGTATTATCACTTTGAAAGCTCCATAAAATAAAAGCTCTAAAACCACCTGTTTCATCTTGTAACTTTCTTAAATGCTCAAAATGATCGATGATTTCTTCATCATTTTCAACCGTTCCAAACATCATGGTAGCTGTACTTTTCATACCGATTTTATGAGCTTGGCGATGTACTTCTAACCAAGTAGATGTATCGCATTTATTGGGTGCAATGATATCACGTACTCTATCGCTTAGCACCTCAGCTCCCGCTCCTGGTATAGAAAATAAACCTTTAGCTTGCAGTCTTTGCAACACTTCAGTGATGGAAATTTTAGATGCCTTTGCAATATAAGCGATTTCAACTGCTGAAAAACCGTGTACAGTGACATTTGGATAATGTTCTTTTATCCAAGAAACTAATTCTTCATACCATTCTATTTTTAATTTTGGGTGCACCCCACCTTGAAAAAGAATTTGTGTACCCCCAATAGCTTCAAGCTCCTCTATCTTCTTGCCTATCTCCTCAAAGCTTAAAATATAAGCATCATCTTCTTTATGATGGCGATAAAAAGCACAAAAAGAACAATCAATACAACAAACATTGGTATAATTAATATTTCTATCCACAACAAAAGTGGTGATTTTTTCAGGATGAAGTTCTAATTTTCTTTTATAAGCCATTTCTCCAAGTTCTGTTAAACTCGCATGATGTAATAAATCTAAAGCTTCTTTTTTATCCAGTCTTTTCAAAATTTTTCCTTGTTTTTTACATAATTAAAATAATTATAGCATTTAAAATATAAATTATGCTATAGTTTCGCTTATGAATTACATTGAACTATTAAAAAATAATAAAAATATCAGAATATTAGCTTCGGTTCAGTTTATAGTATATTTTGGAGCATGGTTTTCTCAAACTGGAGTTTTTACCCTTTTAGTCGAGCTTAATGCTCCTACTTGGGCAACAGCTACAAGTGCTATGCTTGCTTTTTTACCTGGAGTTTTACTTGCTCCTATTAATGGCGTCATAGTAGAGAAAAATAAACCTAAAAAACTTTTACTCAGTATGATTAGCATAGAATTAATTTCTATTTTTTGTCTTATTTTTGTCACAAGTCTCAGCATGCTTTGGCTTTTGTTTATTTTAATCTTCATAAGACTTTGCGTTGCTTCGATTTATTTTCAAGCTGAAATGAGTTTATTGGCTAAAATTTTAACCCCTCAAGAACTTAAACTTGCTAATGAAATGCACAGTGTCATTTGGGCGATTTCTTATACAGCAGGTATGGCAAGTGCGGGAATTTTTATTTATTTTCTAGGAGTTAAAACCGCTTTTTTATTTGACTGTGTACTTATACTCATAGGCATTTCTTTTTTAGTAAGATTAAGCATTCCTGATTTTCATCAAAAAACACAAAGTCGCTTTTTTACCATGATAAAAGAAGGATTTTTCTATGTTTTAAACAATAAGATAATTTTTCATCTTATCTTGCTTCACGCTTTTATAGGTTTAACTGCTTATGAAACCTTGGTTACGCTTTTAGCACAACATCAATATAAAGAAGTTTTATCCGCTGCTTTAGTAATAGGGTTTTTAAATGCAGTACGTGCTTGTTCTTTAGCTATAGGACCTATGGTTTTAAGCAAATTTATTAATGATAAAAATTTATTTTACATGTATCTTGGTCAAGGTTTTGGTATTATACTTTGGGCTTTAACTCAATTTAATTTTTATATTTCTTTTTTAGGTTTAATTGGTGCAGGTTTTTTTACCTCAGCGCTTTGGGCTTATACCTACACTATGATACAAAAAAATGCCGACAAAGAATATCATGGCAGAGTAATTGCTTATACAGATATGATTTATCTTAGTTTTAGCGCTATTATTTCAATGCTTATGGGCTTTTTATTTGAAATAGGCTTGAGTTTAGAACTGATTACAAGTTTATTGGGTATGATTTTTATCTTTGCGGCATTTTATTGGAAGTGGTTTTATAAAAAATATTTGTGAAAATTCACAAATATTTTAAATTTTAAACAAATCTTGAAGATTTTTCATTGCTTCTTCATTGCTGATGGCATTATTTAGCTGCGACGAGCTTAATTCATTGAGCTCTATTTCATAACCACTTAACATAGAAGCAAGACGAATATTAATACCATTTTTTCCTATAGCTTTACTTTTTTGTTCGCTATTTAAACTTACAATAGCTTTTTTATCTTCAATTTTTACAGAATTTACAATAGCAGGAGCCAAGGCACGAGAAATTAAAATTTCACTCTCATTTGTAAATTCTATACAATCAATATTTTCATTATGAAGCTCTTTGCTTACTGCATTAATTCTTACACCTTTAACACCTACTGTAGCACCTACAGGATCGATATTTGCTCCATTGGCTTGAAGAATGATTTTTGCTCTTTCACCTGGAATTCTAGCACATCCTATAATATTGACATAACCATCTTTGATTTCTGGAACCTCAGCTTCAAGTAAACATTCTAAAAATTTAGGACTTGTACGACTAAGCTCGATTTTAATACCCTTATCTGTATAAACACGGCGTATCACCGATTTTACCACATCACCTATTTTAAACTTTTCCCCTTTAATGCGATTTTTTCTTGGCAAAAAAGCTCTTAATTCATCTATTTCAATAAAAGTATTTTCTTCATTATCCACTCTAACAACTGTACCAAAAACCATTTGCCCTACTTTGTTTTTATATTTTTCAAAAATAGTTTGTTCTAATAATTTTTGTATATGATATTCAAGTTCTTTATGCAAGGTATTTACCGCAGTTCTTCCTAAATTTTCCAAAGAACATTCATAAGTTAATTCATCTCCTATTTCAACATCTGGAGCTTCTGATTTTGCCTTACTTAACGCGATAAAACTCTCACTTTTATTTTGTAATCTCTCGTCATTATCTGCTACTATGGTAATTTTTTGATAAAGATTTAAATTTTTAGGATCTACAAAAAACTCATATTCTTGTCCATAAATTCTTTTTGCAGTATTGATTAAAGCGGTAGCTACTTTTTCTTTTACATTCTCTAAGTTTAAATTTTTTTCATTAGCAATAGATTCGATAATATCTGCTATCTTTTCCATATTTTATAAAACCTTTTTTTGTGGGAAATTTAAAAATGTAGATAAAAATTATATCCTTAATAAGTTTAATTAAAAGTAAAATTTGCTAAAATTATAGATTAAAATGAAAATTCTTAAGGATTTAGCTATGGAATTAAAATTGGCAAGAACTTTGATTAATGAAAAACCTAAAAATATTAGCCTAGAAAAAATCGAAGAGGCTATAGAAAAAGAAGGACAAAAGTTTTTTTATTTTGATAAAGATAATACACACAAACAACTCATTGCCCTTGTAAATCATTTTGAAAAAAAAGGAGTAAGCATTTATCATAGAACCGTAAAATACGGACTTGATGATAATGATTTTATGTATGAGGTACATATTCTTTGAGTGCTAAAAAACTTTTTATCCAAACTTTAGGTTGTGCGATGAATGTCAGAGATTCTGAGCATATGATCGCAGAATTAACACAAAAAGAAAATTACGCACTAACAGAAGATATCAAAGAAGCAGATCTTATTCTCATCAACACTTGTTCAGTGCGTGAAAAACCTGTGCATAAACTTTTCTCAGAAGTAGGTGGTTTTGAAAAAGTTAAAAAAGAAGGTGCTAAAATAGGAGTTTGTGGATGTACTGCATCGCATTTGGGAAATGAAATTTTCAAACGTGCTCCTTATGTGGATTTTGTTCTAGGGGCAAGAAATATTTCTAAAATCACTCAAGCTATAAAAACTCCAAAATTTATGGGCGTGGACATAGACTATGATGAAAGTGAATTTGCTTTTGCAGATTTTAGAAATAGTATTTATAAATCCTATATTAATATCTCCATAGGTTGTGATAAACACTGCACTTATTGTATAGTGCCACATACTAGAGGAGATGAAATTTCCATACCTTTTAATATTATCTATAAAGAAGCTCAAAAAGCCGTTGAAAAAGGCGCTAAAGAGATTTTCTTGCTAGGACAAAATGTCAATAACTACGGCAAAAGATTTAGAAACGAACATAAAAAAATGGACTTTTCAGATCTTTTAGAAGAATTTAGCACTATAGAAGGTTTGGAACGCATTCGCTTTACAAGTCCACATCCTTTGCATATGGATGATAAATTTTTAGAAGTTTTTGCCAATAATCCAAAAGTTTGCAAATCCATGCACATGCCTTTACAAAGCGGCTCAAGTGAAATTTTAAAAGCTATGAAGCGTGGCTATACTAAAGAATGGTATTTAAATAGAGCTTTAAAACTTAGAGAACTTTGTCCAAATGTTAGCATTTCTACAGACATTATTGTAGCTTTTCCAGGGGAAAGTGAAAAAGATTTTGAAGAAACTATGGATGTTTTGGAAAAAGTGCGTTTTGAACAAATTTTTTCTTTTAAATACTCCAAACGCCCTTTAACAAAAGCCGCAACCATGCCTAATCAAATCGATGAAGAAACAGCTTCAAGAAGACTTAGCACCTTACAAAATCGTCATAGTGAAATTTTAGATGAAATTGTAAAAAAACAAGAAAATAAAACTTTTAAAGTTTTATTTGAAGAATTAAGAGCAGGCAATAGCATTGCTGGAAGAACAGATAATAATTTTTTAGTTCAAGTTGAAGGTAGCGAAGAACTTTTAGGGCAATTTAAAGAAGTAAAAATCACTAATGCAAAGCGTATGGTTTTATATGGGGAAATCGTTTAAAATCCATTGCTTAACATATATAATTTTCATCTTGCAATGGCTTATTTTTTTAAGCTGTAAAAAGCACTATAAAGGTGAAAAAGTTGACCATAAAGCTGGTGTGATACTTTTTTGGCATGGAAAATTAGCACTCATGCCTTTTGCGTTTAGACATTATAGACAAAAAAATAAAAAAGCCTATGTCATGATCTCTCACCATAAAGATGGAGAACAAATTGCAAAAATCATCAAGCTTTTCGGTCTTGATACTGTAAGAGGAAGCACTTCAAGGGGCGCTAGCAGTGCACTTAGAGCTGCATTTAAAGTTTTAGAACAAAATGACGATATAGTTATCACGCCTGATGGTCCACGAGGGCCTTATCATAGTATTTCAGATGGTTCTATCATTTTAGCTCAAAAAAAAGGACTAAAGATAAGAATTTTAAACTATGAAGCAAATCGTTTTTGGGAATTTAAAAGTTGGGATAAGATGATCTTGCCAAAACCTTTTAGTAAGATTACTTATAGTCTAAGTGAACCTTTGGATATTTTATCTTTAGATAAAAAAAAAGCTAAAGAATTTCTAATGGAACAATTTGATAAAATTAGCTTAGCTGATCAATTTAAGGAATGAAATGTTATTTTTACTTAAAAAAATATTTCCACAACTTTTTATTAGTATTATTTTAGAAGATAAAAAAAATATTGTAAAAGCTTCTATTTACAGAGGAAATAAACTAATCAGTAGCAATGAAAAAACTTTTGATAAAAGTGAAAATTTATTAGAATACATAAAAAATTTAAGCAAGCATTTCTTATTTTACCACACTGCTTTATTTTTAGATGCCAAAGAACAAGGATTAATACCTAGTACAAATATTCAAGATTGTGAGCACTTTAATATAGGAAAAATCAGCTTACAGCATATTTTGTTTAATAATGCCCTTGTTTATACGGCTACCGAACATGTGGAATATTATAGCGAGCTTTTTGAAGAATATAGAGGTTTAGATTTTTTATATTCCCCTTTTGCCCTTCTTTACTACAATATACAAAAAGAAAAACAGCCTGATGATCAAATTTTACTTTATGGATTTAAACAAGGACATCTTTTGGCAATTATTGTTGCTAAAGGCAATACTATTTTATACGGTGATTTTAAAATATTTGAGCAAGAATTAGGTTTAGAGCTTGAACTTCCATCAGAAGATAATCAAGAAATTCAAAACAACAACGATGATACTGAAGTTACCTTAGATAACTTCAATGAAGTCTTAAATAATAAATTTGACCTACTTGATCAAGAAAATAATCTTGAAACTTTAGATAATAATGATAATTTTAATCTTGATGAATTAAATCAATTTAGCAATGATATGGAACTTTGCCGTTATATTATTACGAGCATTGAAAAATTTTATAATGATGATAAATATGCTGGGGTATTTATCAATGGTATTTTATTATATAGCGAATCAGATATTAACATAAGCGCTATTGATTTTTTAGAAAGTGAAACTTTTTTAGAGATAAAAACAAAACAAATCAACACCTTAGATCTTATGATAGAGTTGATGCGAAAGGAGCTTAAATGACTTATAGCTTCATACAGCCAAGAAAAAAACCTATTTTCACACTCTTTGATAAAATTTGGCTAGGACTTTTTGGTTTTAGTATATTATTTATCTTGCTAGTATATTTTACATATACAATAAAAATTGCATTAATCAATAGCTCTATCGATGATGAAAAACAACAAGTTATAGTGCTTCAAAATCAAACTAAGCAAAATGAAATGCTTTATGAAATTTTATTTGATCAAAGCCAAATAGCGAAAAATTTTAACACTCAAAATCAAATTGTTAAAGAAAGCTTAAGAAATCTATTTGATATTATTGTAAAAACTGATAACATTACTCTTGAAAGTGTTGAACAAGACGAATATTCCTTAAAACTTATCGGAGTCACTCCTACAAGAGAAATGTTTACTCTACTTTTAGAAACCCCTTTAAAAAGCATCTTTGATCAAAGCTATACAACCTATTATCGCTTAGATAATGGGTGGTATCGTTTTGTTAGTATTAGTAAACAAATTCCAGGAGTTGCAGATGAAAGATAAAAGTCTAGAAGAAATTGATTTATTAAAGCTTATCATTTGCGTATTAAGTTTTATAAGCGTTTGCACAGCCTTGATCTTATTTTTACTTTTACCGACATTAAAAAATTACAAACAAGCAAATCTTAGAGAAAACTCACAACTTGCTATCTTAAAAGCCGCTAAATCAAAATTTGACTTTAGTAAAGATAAAATATCAACTCTAAGAAGCGAAAACAGCAAAAGTTTAGAGCAATTTGAGCAAAATTTTAATATAGGAAATTTTGATACTTTTTTACAAAAATATTTTCAAAATGTAAAAATTCAAGAAACTAAGTCCGAAAAACAAGAAAAATATCTAAAAAACCGCTTAGCCATTAAAGCGACAATGAACAATCCTAGAAGGCTTTATGATTTTATTGATGCTCTAAAAAACTATAATAACTTAATCAAGCTTGATTATCCACTTAATCTTAAAGCAGGAGAGCAAGGCATCTCTATAGATCTTACTCTCAAAGTTTATTCAAGCTAAACTCACATCTTCACCTTTTAAAATTTGATTCATAGTATTCATTGCGCACATTTTTCCACACATGGAACATGAGTTTAAATCATCAGGGCGACGCTCATTAAACATTTTTTTGGCCCTTTCTCCATCAATAGCGAGTTTAAACATTTTTTCCCAATCTATCTCTTGCCTAGCCTTACTCATCTCATCATCTCTTGCTCTTTCTTTTGGAAGTTTAGCTATATCTCCCGCATGAGCTGCAATTTTAGTCGCAACTATACCCTCTCTAACATCTTCTAAATTTGGAAGTCTTAAGTGTTCAGCAGGTGTTACATAACACAGCATATCAGCACCATTAGCTGCAGCCACAGCTCCTCCAATAGCACCACTAATATGATCATACCCTGCGCCAATATCTGTTACCAAAGGTCCTAAGACATAAAAAGGCGCTCCTTTGCATAAACGCTTTTCTAATTGCATATTTGCCTCTATTTCATTAATAGCCATATGCCCTGGACCTTCTATCATTACTTGAACCCCAACATCCCAAGCCCTTTGAGTAAGGAGTGATAATTCTATAAGCTCTGAAATTTGCGCCCCATCACTTGCATCGTGAGTAGAGCCAGGACGCAAAGCATCGCCCAAAGATAAAGTTACATCGTATTTTAAACAAATGTCAAGCAAATCATCATAATACTCAAAAAAAGGATTTTCAGCATCTTTCATCATCATCCAAGCATAAAGCACAGAGCCTCCTCTTGAAACTATATTTGTAAGTCTTTTACTTTGTTTAAAAATATGCGCTGCGCGAGAATTAATACCTGCATGAATTGTCATAAAATCAACCCCACTTTTAGCATGATGATATACAACATCTAAAAAGTCTTTAGCATTAATTTGTTTTAAATCTTTTTCTAAAAATCCTACCGCATCATATACAGGAACTGTTCCTATCATAGCTTTTGAAACATTAACAAGCTCGTCTCTAAAACGACTTGTTTTGCCATAATTGCTTAAGTCCATAATCGCTTCTATGTCAAATTTATGAGCGAGCTCTACTTTTTTCATTTCCTCGCTATAATCAACGCAATCATTTGAAACTCCTAAATTTACATTAACCTTAGTACGCAGTCCAAAACCTATACCATTTGGATCAAGACTTTTATGATTAATATTTGCAGGGATAATAATTTTACCGCAAGCAATATTTTCAAGCAAAAAATCTTTACTTAAATTTTCTTTTTGTGCAACAATCTGCATTTCTTTAGTAAAAACACCTTCTTTGGCATAATTCATTTGAGTTTTCATAAATTTATCCTTTAAAAAATTTGGATAAATGAAGGGTGAGTATAAATTTTTAAAGTATTGAAATTTATAAATCTTCCCGACGCTGGCATTATCCAGATCCGGTTCGGTCTAAGCTTTTAGCTTACTCTCAGCCTGTTACACAAGCTCCCGTCATTTATGTTTTAATTATACACTTTAAATATTTATTTTTGCTTTATGCGTGCAGTCTTTGTAAAATTTATAAGTTCTTCTGTAGTTTTTATATGATAAGGAAGTTTTCCAAGGCAATATTTAAAAATTTCAGCAGCTGCCAAAGCATCATCTAAGGCCCTATGATGCGTATTTTCCACGCCCAGAAATTCTTTCAAAACCTCTAGTTTATATTTTGGACTTTCTATACAACATTGTGCAAATTCTATAGTGCAAATACGACGATTAAGCAAAATGCCAAAACCACACTCATTTAAAGCCTTAGAAATAAAACTATAATCAAAACGCACATTATGCGCTACAAAAATACTGTCTTTTAAAAAAAGCCTAAAATCACTTAAAACCTTTGCTAAACTTGGAGCATTTTCCACCATCTCATAAATAATACCCGTAAGTTCGGTTATATTTTCTGGAATTTCTTTTACTTTAATAAAACTTTGAAAGCGTCCAATTTCTTTAGAATTTTGAATTTTTACTGCTCCAATTTCTAAAATTTCCCCCTTACTTACGCCGCCAGTACTTTCTATATCTACTATGCAAAAAATTTCATCTTTAATTTTTGTTGTGCGTGTTTTAAGGGTAAAAATATTATCTTTATTCAAAGTTAAACCCAAACCCAAAAGCTCAAAAGTTTCCAAATCTAAATCAAAATTTTTTAATTCTTCAACTTTGGCAAACTCTTGCATCACCCAATCATAAGGCTTGCTTTGCTTATTTAATATAGAAATAATCTGATCAATTTGCTGTAAACTCAAAATTCAAGCTTTAAAGATGAAATTGCAGTTTTATAATCATTAGAAGAAAAAATATAACTTCCAGCCACCAAAATATCAGCTCCGGATTCTTCTAAATCGCTAGCATTTAAACCATTAACACCACCATCAATCTCTATAAAAACTTTAGCATTTTTTTTATCAATCATTTGGCGCAATTCTTTGATTTTTTCATGTACCAAAGGTAAAAATTTTTGTCCACCAAATCCAGGATTAACACTCATTAAAAGTACCATATCTACAAATTCTAGCATGTGTTTAATAGAATCAATAGAAGTGTGTGGATTTAAAACAATAGCAGGATGGATTCCTTGACTTCTTATATATTCACAAAGTCTTATAGGATGAACTTCGCTTTCCATATGAAAAGAAATGAATTTTGGTTTCAAAGGGATAAAAAGATCTATAAATTTACTTACATCTTTAACCATCAAATGCACATCTAATGGCAACTTACTAATAGTTGAAATTTTTTCGATCACGCAAGGTCCGAAAGTCAAATTTGGAACAAAGTGTCCATCCATTACATCAATATGTAAAAGATCCGCACCTGCAGCTTCAATAGCTTTAACTTCTTCTTCTAATTTCAAAAAATTTGCAGACAATAAACTTGGAGCTACATACATGATCAAAACCTTAAACTATATATAAATGTGATAAATAATATTTTATCGACTTATATATTAAAAAAACTATAAATTATGGAATATTTTAAGCTTAATTTTGATAAAATCTCCATTTAAAAATTTTCATAAGGACAAGAAAATGGCAAGAGTATGTCAAATCACAGGCAAGGGTCCAATGGTGGGTAATAATGTCAGCCATGCTAACAATAAAACAAAAAGACGCTTTTTACCTAATCTCAGAACAGTTCGTGTAACTTTAGAAGATGGCACCACGAGAAAAATGAGAATCGCAGCTTCTACTCTAAGAACTCTAAAAAAACAAAATTCTAAATAATTTTGAGGATTTATTCCTCAATTTTAATATTTCAAATTTAAAAATAAACTTTAATAAATCACTTATATAACACACATTTAAAAATTATTATTAATTTTATTATTTTTTAAGCCAAAAATATCTTTTAATAGTGTAAAATACCTTATTAAATGAATTTTAAATTTCACTAATACAAGGAGAGTTTATGCTACATGAATATAGAGAATTAATGTCAGAGCTAAAAGGAAAAGACGCTCATTTTGATAAACTATTTGATCGTCACAATGAACTTGATGACATGATTAAAGATGCAGAAGAAGGTAGAACTTCTCTTAGCAGCATGGAAATTTCAACCTTAAAAAAAGAAAAGCTTCATGTAAAAGATGAACTTAGCCAATATCTAGCAAATTATAAAAAATAAGGCAAAACAATGTTTGGAAGTAAAATAAACCATTCTGATCTTCAAAAACTTGAAGAAGAAAATAAAAATCTTGCACATAAAATTGAAAAATTTCAATCGGAAAATTTAGAATTAAAAAATAAAATTACATCATTAGAACAAGCGGCTTTAGAGTCTAAACTTAAAACAGATCTTTTAAATGTTTTATTAACTGGGGTTTTAAAAAATATTACTATTGTTCAAGGCGATATGTTAGAAAATGTAAATAAGGCAGAAGTTATCTCTAGCTATTCTAAAACTTCTCTTGCTGAAATGGATGAACTTAACCATATTGCTAATTCTATCAATGCTTCCTTAGGAGATATTACAGAATCAGCCAATAAAACAAGAGATGTTGCAGGAACATTGCATAGAAGTGTAGATGAAATTACTAATGTAATTAATCTAATTAAAGATGTTTCTGATCAGACTAATCTTTTAGCCCTTAACGCTGCTATAGAAGCTGCACGCGCAGGTGAACATGGGCGTGGTTTTGCTGTTGTTGCCGATGAAGTAAGAAAACTAGCTGAAAAAACACAAAAAGCAACCACAGAAGTTGAAATGAATATCAACCTTCTAAAGCAAAATGCAAATGAAATGTATACTCAAAGTGAGCAAGTTGAAAAAATTTCTATAGATTCTAATGCTCATATTATGAGTTTTTCCGAAAAATTTACTCACTTAGTAAATGAAGCGCATTCTACTAATTCAAATGCAGTTGGTATCGCTTCAGAAGCTTTCGTATCTTTAGCAAAACTAGATCATATAGCTTTTAAATTAAATGGTTATAAAGAAATTTTTTCCAAATCAGGAAAGCAATTAGCCGATCATACATCTTGTCGCTTAGGAAAATGGCTTGCTAGCACAGGAAAAGAAAGATTTGGGCAAAATAAAAGCTTCTTAAAAATTAACGAGCCACATGAAAAAGTTCATGAAAATATGAATAATGCTATAACAATAGCAAATACAGAAGATATTAGCAAAGATATTACTCAACACAGCATAATTAATAAATGTGAAGTTGCTGAAAATGCATCGCTTGATCTTTTCAATGTATTTAAAGAAATGCTTGATGAGTCAGATCATTAAAATCCTAGGTTGAACCTTTTTAAGGTTTAACCTAAATAATCTTTAATTTTCCCCACTTTTCCTTTAAAAACCACATATAAGCAAAATCAAGCAAAGGCGTTCTTATCATATTTTTACATTTTTTTTCAAAATCCTGCACCTTAACATAAACAGCTTCAATCTCTTCATCATCAACTCCACCTCCAGAAGAAATTTTATCTTTTTCATCAACTTCTGCGAAATAAAAGCTTTGCTTGCTTACACCTGAACCAAACCCTGTATAAAAATCTCCTATTTTTTCTAAATTTTTAGGAGCATATCCTAGTTCTTCTATACATTCTTCTTTTGCTATTTCCTCTAAAGATAATTTTTTATCCACAAGCCCAGAACAAAGCTCTATAGTATAGCCCATATTATCATCTTTTACATAATCTTTATCATGCATTTGATGATACCAAAGTGGTATGCGAAATTGGCGTACAAAAATAAAACTTTCTAATTCTTTATGATACAAAAGCACTGAAACACTATCTTTAGATTCTATAAAATCCCAAGTACAAAACTTGCCATTACTTTCATAAGCAAATCTCTTAGGCTTAATATAATTTGATTTTTCAAAAGAAAGTTCTTTTAAATTTTTAAACGCCATAATAAAACCTTTTATTTATTTTTCACATTGTACTTTATTTTTGCTTTTTTGAAAATATAAAGATGATTAAAGCCTTAAAAAATTAAAAATCATATTTATAACTCAACCAAAAACTCCTTCCTTCTGTATAGTCTTGATAACGATTTGCATATCCAGCAGGATTAGCCCCATCCCATTTAGTAACTTGAGGATCGAAGAAATTTTTATCAAAAAGATTTTGCACTGCAAAACTTAAGCTAGATTGCTTATTAATTTTATAATTTATCCCTAAATCTACTATATAAAAAGGCTTATATTTTTGCCATGGCAGACTACCATTACCACCACCTTTTGCTTTAGCTATAGTATCAAGTCTTGCCCGTGTTTTAATATAGGAACTAAATTTACCTCGCTCATAGTTTAATTTTAACATTGCTATATGCCTTGGTAAATTTTCTATTCTATCACCACCAAACCAATTTTTTTGACCATCTTTGTAGTGATTATCCATAAAAGTATAACTTGAATTTAGGCTAAAGCCATTGTAAGTTTTGGTATTAAATGCAAATTCTACACCTTTAGTCTGTGTTTTTCCAAGATTAATAGGACGCGTACAAGTATTATCATCGCAATTAATACCATTTAATAGACCTGTTAAATCTTCACTACTGATTTGATTTGTAAAATCAGTAATAAATCCTGTGATAGAATAATGTGCAAAATCAAATATCCTAAAATCAACACCCAATTCATAATTTATACTTTCTTCTGGTTTTAAGTCAGGGTTTCCAAAATAAGCATTGTCATTGCTATAATTATAATATCCATTTGTCAACTCCTTAGCAGCAGGAGTTTTATAGCCTTTTGAAACACCTCCTTTAAAGGCTATATTATCATTTAAGTGATAAACCAAATAAACCCTAGGCGTAAATTCAGAATCAAACAAATCGCTATAAATATAACGTAAACCTGTAGTAAAAATCAAATCATCTGTTATAAAATACTCATTTTCCCCATAAAGCGCAACCGTGGTTTGATCAAGATTTTTACCTCTTATTTGACTACCTGCGCTTGCTTGATCATTTTTTAACATCTCATAATCAATCCTTACACCAAAGGTATTTACTAAATTACCGTACTGACCTAAATTCCAAGGTAAAACAACCTTACCTTCTCCTACCCAAATTTGACTATGTAATTCTTTATCCTTAGTACTACCATATTGTAAATATGAGTTAGTTGAACCAAAATCATAGTTACCATCATGATTTAAAACAATATTATCCTTAAAAAGTTGTCTTTCGCTTTTAATAGCCCTACTACTTGTAGAATTCACTGAAATTTCATTAATATATCGTTCTATATCAAAATATATATTATTTTTATCATTTACTGTCCAATTAAGCCTAGAACCAAAACCTAAACTAGTAAAAGCACCTGGACTATGACTAGCAATTTGATAATTATCAGGTCTTTGTTGACTACTATTCCAAACCGGTGTAGGCCATTTTAAATCAGAAGTTGCCTTATCATAATACTTCAACCTTGCAGAAATTGATAATGTATCTTCAATCAAAGGAGTTGCCACATAAGCATTAAATCCCCCAGCATTGCCATAGTGATTAGAGTGCTGTTGTAAAAGAGTGTTAAATTCTATATTTGCCTCAGTCTTATCAGGATTTTTCTTAGTGATAATATTTATCACACCACCTACAGCATCACTGCCATAAAGTGTAGAAGCTGGACCACGTATAACCTCAATACGCTCTATCATAGACAAAGGTGGTAGATATCCTGACTCACTGCCACTAAAACCATTATCATAAAACCCATTTGCAACACTTTGACGTTTTCCATCAATTAAAACTAGAGTATAAGAACTACCAAAACCTCGTATGCTAAAATCATAAGTGCCTGTTTTATTCATAGTCACATCTACACCTGGAATATCTCCTATAGCCTCCCCTATATCCTTAATTGGCTTTTTTTCAAGCTCTTCTTTTGTAATGATAGAAATACTAGCAGGCGCATCAACCAAATCTTGTTCAAAACCACTAGCACTAACCACAACATCATTAAGTTGATATTTTTCTTCTGCTTTTAACAAAGCTCCAGATAAAATTAAAAAACACAGTAAACTTTTTTTAAATTTCATATTTTTAATTTGAGTCAAATTAATTCCTTTAAAAAATAATTATTTTGATATTTAAAATCATTTTTGAAGTATAAAAAAAGAATACTTTTAATTAACTTAATTTTGATAACAATTATAAATAATAAAATTATTTAAAAAAGCGAAGTAAAAGCCTAAGCCTCTTGATAGGCTCCAAGCTTTAAAATTTTCTGCATACGATTTGCAGAAAGTTCTCGTACGTCAATATTTTCAAGTTCATTTAGAGATTTTTTTACATAATCAGCAATAGCTACTGCTGCAGCTTCTTTATTACGATGTGCACCATTTGTAGGCTCATCTATAACATCATCAATTAAACCTTGAGATTTTAAATCATCAGCCGTTACCTTCATAGCCTTGGTTGCAGCTTCACTTTTTGCAGGATCATTCCAAAGTATTGCAGCACAACCTTCAGGAGAAATTACTGAAAAAACAGAATTTTTCATCATTGCAAGTCTATCTGCAACCCCTATAGCTAACGCCCCGCCACTACCACCTTCTCCGATAACTATAGCAATGGTCGGTATTTTCAAATCACTTAATTCATATAAATTTCTAGCGATAGCTTCACTTTGCCCTCTTTCTTCAGCACCTATTCCAGGATAAGCACCTGGAGTATCTATTAAAAATAAAATAGGAATTTGAAATTTCTCTGCAAGTCTTGCTACTCTTAAGGCTTTACGATATCCTTCAGGATGTGGCATCCCAAAATTTCTAGCGATTTTATCTTTTGTTCCACGTCCTTTTTGCTCACCAATTACAATTATTTTTTTCTCTCCTAAATAACCCATAAAACAAACAATAGCAGGATCATCTCTAAAGGCACGATCACCATGTATTTCGTGAGCGTCATTTAAAATAAGTTCAATATAGTCAAGAGCATAAGGGCGATCTGGATGACGCGCTAATTGCAAACGTTGAAAATCGCTTAAATTCTTATAAGTTTTAGAAATTTCTTTTTCAAGATTTTTCTTTAAAATCGATACAGCTTCAGTATCTCCTTTAATCTGAGCATTGATAATGTCCTCATCAATTTGCTGAATATTTTTTTCAAAATCTAAATAAGAAGCCATATTAATCTACTTTTTTAAATACAACACAGCCATTTGTGCCACCAAAACCAAAAGAATTACTCATCACCACTTTTAAATCTACTTTTCTTGATATATTTGGAACATAATCAAGATCACATTCATCATCTTTTACAAGCTGATTGATTGTAGGTGGAACTACCCCATCTCTTAAAGCCATAACACTAACAACTGCTTCAATTGCACCTGCAGCACCCAAGCAATGACCTGTTTGTCCTTTGGTGGAACTTATAAGCGGGATATTATTGCCAAAAAGCTCTTTAATTGCTGCTGTTTCATTTTTGTCATTTACAGGGGTTGAAGTTCCATGTGCATTGATATAATCTACCTTTGGATTCCCTGCCATATTTAAAGCTTTTTTCATAGCTCTTAAAGGCCCATCTAAAGTTGGTGAAGTAATATGATGCGCATCTGCACTTTCTCCAAATCCAATTAATTCAGCATAAATTGTAGCACCGCGTTTTTTAGCCTCTTCATATTCCTCAAAAACTAAAGCTCCAGCACCTTCTCCCATGACAAAACCATCTCTTTCTTTGTCAAATGGTCTTGAAGCATGCTGTGGATCTTCATTTCTAGTTGATAAAGCTTTCATTGAAGCAAAACCACCTATACCCACAGGACAAATCGCAGCTTCTGCACCTATGACTAACATCTTTTTAGCATTTCCCAAAGCTATACTTTTATAAGCTTCTCCTATAGCATGAGTTCCTGCTGCACAAGCTGTAACACAAGAAATATTTGGCCCTTTAAGTCCATGCTCTATAGAAATCAAACCTCCTAACATATTTACAAGTGCTGAAGGTATGAAAAAAGGGGAAATTTTACGCGGACCTCGCTCGGAACAAATAATGGAATTTTTTTCTATATTAGGCAAACCTCCGATACCAGCAGCCGAAACAATGCCAAATTCTTCTTTGTCTAATTCTTCACTAAATCCAGCATCCTGCATTGCTTCTCTTGCTGCTTTAATTCCAAGTTGTATGAAACGGTCAATTTTTTTTACTTCTTTGCCATCAACAACCTCTAATGGATCAAAATTTTTAACTTCAGCTGCAATTTGAACAGGAAAGTCTGTGGCATCAAAAAGAGTAATTTTATTTACTCCGCTTTCTCCATTGCAAATTGCTTTAAATGAACTTTCTTTATCTAAACCAAGGGCATTGATCATACCAATACCTGTAACTACAACTCTTTTCAAGAATAAGCTCCTTGCAAGAAAAAAATTATTTTTTTAGATTGTCAATATAATTTACAACATCTTCAATTTTAATTAATTTTTCAGCATCACTATCTGGAATTTCTACTTCAAATTTTTCTTCTAAAGCCATAATAAGCTCTACAACATCTAAAGAATCAGCACCTAAATCTTCAATAATTTTTGATTCCATTTTAACTGCATCTGCATCAATACTTAATTGCTCTACTACTACCGCTTTTACATCATCAAATGTTGCCATTTGTTCTCCTTCAAAAAATTAAAATAAAGCGTATTTTACTATAAAAAGCTTAAAATATTTATAGTTTTTCATTATACTTGAAAATAAAATATTAAAACATAAAGGAAAAATGATGCTTTTCTCTAATTTAATCAAAGAAAATCAAAAAATTTGGAATGCTTATCTACATCATGATTTTGTTAAAAAATTGGAAGATAAAAGCCTAAAGCAAGAAAATTTTCTTTTTTATCTCAAGCAAGATTATATTTATTTGCTTAATTACGCAAAATGTTATGCAAGATTAGCACTTAACTCAAATACCGCAAAAGAACTTCGTTTTGCTATAAAATTTCAAAATTATATAGTTGAAGGAGAAATGGAGCTTCATCGTGCAATTTTATCTCTTGGCATTAATGCAGATGAACTCGATATAAAAGATGAAAGTTTAGTCAATATAGCCTATTCGCGTTATATGTTAAGCGTAGGTGAAAATGGAGATTTTTTAGATATATTAGTTGCTCTTAGTGCTTGCGCTATAGGCTATGCAAAAATAGGTGCTGAAATTATAAATCGTTTAAAAAATGAAAATTTAAAAGATCATCCTTACAAGGAATGGATTTTGACCTATGGAAGTGAAAATTTTCAAAATGAAGCTAAAGAATTTGAAGATTTTGTTAATTCTTATACTTCAAGTGTTAGTGCACAAAAATTCCAAAAACTCAGCGAAATTTTTCATACTGTAACACGCTTAGAAGTGGCTTTTTGGGAGCATTCTTTAAGAATGGAATTAAATCTTTAAACATGGGCTTTTTGCCCATGTTTTTATGCAATTTTACTTGCATCAATAATATTATAATCTAAACCAACCATTTCTTTAGAAAGTCCTAATGCAAGTCCTACTAATTGTGATAAATGAATAATAGGCAATCTTGCTTTAGAATTAGTATAATCTTGAAATCTTTCTTGATAGATATCAAGCTGCATTTGACAAAGTGGGCAAGGTGTTACAACACAATCAGCTTGATTTTCACTTGCATTATTGACAATTTGACTAGACATTTTTTTCACAGATTTTTCTGCAGGATAAGAAGCATGAAAACCACAACAATCAAGGCGTTTTTCAAAAGGAACTATTTTAACCCCTAAAACTTCTACTACACTTTCAAAACTTTTTGGATTGGTTGAACTTTCTTTTTTACCGAAAGCATCTTCAGGTCTTAAACTATGACAACCATAAAATAAAGCTACTTTTAAATTTGAAAGCGGCTTTTTCACCTTGCTTTTTAAATTATCCAAATCCTCATAAAGCTCCCACAAAAGACTTGTAATAGGTGTTGAACCTTGATATTTCATTCCACCTTGTGCTAAAAAAGTATTTATGCGTTCTTTTGCACCCTTATCAAGAGTATTTTTTGCTTTAGTTAAAGTTAGCATACAAGTACTACAAGTTGTAAGCATTGGCATTTTCATCTCTTCTGCTAAAGCAATATTTCTTGCATTAGCTACCAAAGTCGCAATAGGATCAACACACTGCGCTTGAGAAGCCCCACAACAACTCCATCCCTTAATTTCATTTAATTTCCAACCCAAAATAGGTGCAATAGCTTCAAGTGAAATTTTAGATTCTTTTGCAGCTTGAGATAAAACACAACCTGGAAAAAAAGCGTATTCTTTTTGCATATTTTACTCCTTAACAGCAGCTTCTTGTGCCGCCTTTATCATTTTAACCAAATCTTTATGCCCTTCTATTTCATCCTCACCAAAAACATGCATAGGATTCATTTTTCCTGCGCGCATAAGTTTAAAAGCTATATCTGTTTTGCCCATAGAACCTATAACACCCTCAGAACGCAAAGCAAGATAAATTTCATTCAAGCGTCCTGAACCTTCAACTAAATCTTTATAAAAAGCTTCAGCATGATCAGGCCCTAAGCCTTCATTTAAACCTTTTTTAATCGCCATCACTCTTAAATTTGCTATATCACTTACTGAACTTATACCCTTTGGACAACGATCAGCGCACTCTTGACAATGAACACAAAGCCAAAGTCCATTCATTACACTAGGTTTTACATGCAACATAGGATCCTTACCTCGAGAGTCTGCCGCTGCACGCCAAGCATGAGTAAAAACAAAAGGTTGCATATAATCGCTACTATCTGCTTCTAATTTATTACACTCTGAAGCACAGCTACCACATAAAATACAATCCCATTGCTTGCTAATACGATCAAATTCTTCTTGACTTTGTTTACAGCCCTTTTCCGCTGAAAATTCATTTTTTGCCACCATGGCAGGACGAATTTTTCTTAAATTTTCTATAGAAGGCTCCCAATCCACAATTAAATCAGAAATTATTCTAAAATTTCCAAGCGGAGAAATGCGTATACTTGAAGGATTATCATATTCTTTTAACAAATCTTGCATTTTAGTATCACAAGCAAGATAAGAATGCCCATTCACACGAACTGCACAAGCCCCACAAATTGCAGATTGACAAGAGGCGGTAAAATTTAAAGTAATATCTTTTGTTTTTTTGATAAAAAGCAAAAGAGAGAGCAGAGTTTTTCCTTGTATATCCTTATCATCAATATCATAACTTTGTTCATATTTTTCCTTGCCATTAAAACGATCTATGATGATTTTCATTGTACTCTCCTTCCATCAAGTGAAAACTCAGTTACCACGACATCTTTATAACTAAGCTTTAATTCATCATTTTCTAAATTTACAATGCTATGTTTTAAGAAATTTTTATCATCTCGCTTTGGATAATCTTCTCTAGTATGAGCCCCACGACTTTCAAGTCTATTTCTAGCTGCTAAACAAGCACAGCGAGAAAGTAAAATCAAATTACCAAGCTCTACATAATCTGTAAAAGCAGTATTCATCACTTCATTAGGATTTGGAATACGAATTTTTTCATATCTTGCTTGTATATCTTCTAAATTTTTTGCTAGAAGATCGAGTTTTTCTTGAGTTCTAAAAATCCCCATATTATCCCAATTTTGACTTCCTAGCTCTTCTCGCAATTCATACATTTCTTGACCATTTCCGCCATTATTTGTAATTTCTTTAAATCTAGCCTGCCATTTTTGAGCAAGTTCATGAGTTTTTGCCCCTTTTCCAAAACTTGCATCTTTGGCATAATTTGTCGCACCAATACCTGCTAAATGCCCCGTTACAACTGCATCGGCTAAAGAATTTCCCCCTAGTCTATTAGCTCCATGTATAGAAATACAAGAAGCTTCTCCACCTACATAAATTCCAGCAATTTTAGTACTCATATCTTCAAATTTAGCCACTTCAATTCCACCCATAGAATAATGCGCCGTTGGACGGATAGGTACAGGAGTATCTACTAAATCAATATTTTCAAAAAGCATTGCAGTGTGACGAATTTTTGGTAAATCTTTTAAAATTTTTTCTTTTCCTAAGTGGCGTACATCGCACAAAACATAAGCTCCAAGTCCCTCACCATAACCTCTACCTTCACGAATTTCTGTTTCTATAGCACGCGCAACCACATCTCGCGGTGCAAGCTCCATTTTTTCATGGTAATTTTTCATAAAACGCTCACCACGATTATTTAAAAGATATCCCCCTTCACCGCGCGCCGCTTCTGTAATAAGAGTTCCACCATTTGCAACTCCTGTTGGGTGAAATTGTATCATCTCAGGATCTTCAAAACCAAGTCCTGCTCTAAGAGCAGCTGCCACACCATCTCCTGTGGCAATAAAAGGAGTTGAAGTTCTATTATAAAATATCCTTGTGTATCCCCCTGTAGCAATTACCAAAGCTTTACATAACACAGGATAAATTCCACCGCTTTGTATATCTCTTAAAACGACACCTTCACATTTTCCATCCACAACACCTATATCCAAAAGCTCATGATCCATTAAAAATTTCACACCGCTACTAATAGCATCATCTAAACAAGAATGCATTAAAATATGACCTGTTTTATCTGCAGAATAGTTACAGCGTTTCTTAGAAGCTCCTCCCATTAAACGCTGAGCTACTCCACCTTGTTCATTTCTTGAAAACAAGGTTCCTATAAAATCCATATTAAAAATAGCCTTTCCAGCTAATTCACAAAATTTTAAAGCCGCATCTTGATCTACCAAATAAGCTCCGCCTTTGATAGTATCATAAGCATGTAATTTATAGGAATCTCCATTAGAAAAATCAGTAACTCCATTAATTCCACCCTCTGCCATACAAGTTGCATTACGCGATGGCATCATCTTTGTAGCTACTACAACGCTTAATTTTGGATTTTCTTTTCTCACTGCGGCTGCAGCACGCAAACCTGCTCCACCTGATCCAATTACCAAAACATCACAAGAAGGTAAATTTGTATCTTTATCCATCTTAGATGAATCATCTAAAGCATAAACTCCACTTGAACTTGCAGCTAAAGCTCCTACACTAATACAGGCTGTTTTTATAAAATCTCTTCTAGAAAATTCACCCATATCATTCTCCTTATTTAAAAAATTAATAATAATTTTTAATGTAAGTCAATCTTACATAACCGCATGCCAAAAATCCAAAAACAAACTCTCCTTTCAATATAAAATGGATTAAAAATAAATTTATAATTTAATAAATATAAAAAAGCATAAGATAAGTAATCAAAGAAGATAGATGAATATAATAAAATAAATATTAAAAAATTTTTGCAATATATCATAATCTATTCCTTGCAAATTAAACGGAATGATTATACCTTAAAAAAATAACAAAAAGTTAATATTAATTAAGATAATATTTATCTTAATTAATATATAGTTAATAAAATTATCAAATCATTAAGCTTTAAAAAGCTTAAATTCTCCATTCATAAATTGCATTCTAGCGCTTAGATTATCGAGATAAAAAACTTCAAATTTTGAATTTTGCGGAGTTTCATAAAGATTTACAAGATAAGGATATTTTTCAAACATCTTTTTTTTAACTTCTAAATTTGGTTCAAAAACTGCATTAGCTCTAAGTCTTAAGAAAGTCCCATCTTTTGCACAAGAACAAAATTCAATACCATTATAATTTTTTATATGCTTAAAAAGTCCTTTTGTGTTTGCTGTGCAAAAATAAATTTTATCTCCCACAAGCAATGGACTTTGTATAGGACGCACTCTAGGATTTCCACAAGTTCCTAAAGTGGCTAAAAATGCCGGTGCATTATCATCTAAAAATTGTGCTATTTCTTTTAAATCCATCATTTTTCCTTACATATATAAACCACCATTGATCTTAAGTACATCGCCTGTCACATAAGAGGCATAATCACTAAGTAAAAATGCTACACAATTAGCCACTTCTTCAGGTTCTGCAAAGCGTTTTAAAGGGATATTATCTTGATAGGTTTGTTTGATTTCATCGCTTAAAACTTCAGTCATATCGCTTTTTATGAAACCTGGAGTTACACAGTTAAAGCGTAAATTTCTACTTGCTCCTTCTTTAGCAAAAGATTTAGTCATAGCTATCATTCCACCTTTACTAGCAGAATAATTTACTTGTCCAGCATTGCCCATTTCTCCGACAATAGAAGCGATATTTACAACAGCACCAAAACGTTTTTTACTCATAGTTTTTAAAGCTTCTCTACAACCTAAAAAAGCTGAGCTTAAATTCGTATCCACAACGCCACTAAAGTCCTCTAATTTCATTCTTAAAGCAAGTTTATCATTTGTAACGCCTGCGTTATTTACAAGATAACTTAACTCTCCATCGCTCTCCACTATGGTTTTTACACCATTTTCAAACTCATCTTCTTTGCTTGCATCAAATTTAATCACAGCAGCAACGCCACCACTTGCAATAATTTCATCTTTTAAAGCATCTGCAAGTTCAGGTTTTGAACGATAATTAATCCAAACTTTAAGTCCAAAACCCGCCAAAGTTTTTGCGATAGAAGCACCTATTCCCCTACTTGCTCCAGTAATTAAAACATTTTTTCCACTAAATTTCATTATCTATCCTTAATAAGTTTAATTTTAAAAATTGCAATCTTAACAAATTTCTTATAAAAAAGGCAAACAAACTAAAATAAAGCCTCATTCATTTCTTTTGGAATTTCTAAGTCTAAAATTTTAAGCACGCTTGCAGCGATATTACTAAGCCCCATATTATCTTTAATCTTTGAAACTCCCTTTGCTTGCACAAAAACAAAAACATCAAAAGTGGTATGATTGGTGAGCAAATTTCCTTTTTCATCTTGCATAGCCTCGCAATTTCCATGATCACTTGTAATGATAAAAGCATAATCATGCTTTTTTACACATTCTACAATCTCGCCCAAACAAATATCCACCGCTTCAACAGCCTTTATAGCAGCATTAAAATCACCTGTATGTCCAACCATATCTCCATTTGCAAAATTTACCACTATAAAATCCTCACCCTTTTCTATGCCTTTTTTCACTACATCACACACTTCAAAAGCACTCATTTGGGGTTTTTCATCATAAGTTTTTACCTTGGGGCTTGGGATTAAAACCCTTGTTTCATTTTCCAAAAGCTCTTCTTTTCCGCCATTAAAAAAGAAAGTTACATGAGCATATTTTTCGGTTTCTGCGGTATGAAGCTGACTAAGTCCTGCTTTAGAAATCACTTGAGCTAAAGTATTTTCAATTTTTTCTTTTTCAAAAAGCACAGGGAGTTTAAATTTATCATCATAAACACTCATAGTAAGTAAATTTTCAAAGATTTTTTCGCGTTCAAACTCTTTAAAATCCTTGGAATTTAACACTTCAACAAGTTGTTTCATTCTATCATTTCTAAAGTTGATAAAGATAATGCCATCTTCTTCTCTCATGCCCTTGTAATTCTCATTTTGAGCTGCTTTAATAAACTCATCAGTAATATTTTCATCGTAAGATTTTTGTAGGTATTCTAATAAATTTGGCACTTTATAAGCCTTACCTAACAAGCACTCATAATATTCTTTCACCCTATCCCAACGCTTATCTCTATCCATAGCATAAAAACGCCCACAAAGCGTAGCAAAATGCACGCCTAGGTTTTCACAAAATTCTTTTAAATCTTTTATGAAATTTAAGCCACTTTTTGGACTTACATCACGCCCATCAGTGATTGCGTGAGCAAAAACTTCATTGCCATTTTTCGCACAAATTTCAAGCATGGCTTTAAAATGCGTATCCATAGAATGCACCCCGCCATCGCTATAAAGCCCTATAATATGCACTCTTTTACATTTTGCTAAAAGTTTTTGTAAATTCTCATTTTTTTCAAGTTCTTTGTTTTCAATGGCTTTATTAATACGCACTAAATTTTGATAAATAATACGCCCACTGCCTATACACATATGCCCTACTTCACTATTTCCCATTTGTCCTTCTGGCAAACCTACAGCTAAACCACTCGTTTTTAGTAAAGAATTTGGGACTTCCTTAAAAAGCTTTTCATAACTTGGTTTTTTAGCTGCTTCAAAAGCATTAAACTTACTATTCTTATTATACCCTATTCCATCTGTAATAATTAAAACGCATTTTTGCTTCATTTTTCTCTCTTTTATAAGAATTTTTTTGGTTAGATTTTACTAAAATTAAACTTTTAAAAACCAAAAAGAAGGCTAGGTTTTGTATTATCTTTCAGATTTAAGTCATTATGCTTTTTTTACTTATATTAGTGTGCGTGCAGGATTTGCATTTTTTATCGCTTTATGTTTGTCTTTATTTTTAATGCCTAAATTTATTACTTGGGCAAAAGCTAAAAATGCTAGTCAACCTATTTACGAATACGCCCCAGAAACTCATAAAACCAAATGCCATACTCCAACCATGGGTGGGCTTATTTTCATCAGTTCTGCAGTAATCGCAAGTTTATTTTGTATCAAATTTGATAATATTTTTGCTATAAGTGCTTTACTTTGTTTGATACTTTTTTGTTTAATAGGGCTTATAGATGATTTAGGCAAAGTTCTAAAAAAAGACAATCATTCAGGACTTAGTCCAAGAATGAAGCTTTTAGCACAAATCATCGCTGGACTTATTTGCATCTTACCTTTATATTTTAGTTCAGAGCTTAGCACGGAACTTTTTATACCTTTTTACAAACACCCTCTTTTTGATATGGAAATTTTTGCCATTGCTTTTTGGATTTTGGTTTTAATTTCTAGCTCTAATGCTGTAAATTTAACTGATGGACTTGATGGCTTAGCTACAGTTCCAAGTATTTTTTCTTTATCTACTTTAGGGATATTCTTATATTTGAGCGGAAATTTAAATTATAGTGAATATTTACTTTTGCCAAAAATTCAAGGACTTGGTGAAGTGGTGATTATTTGCGCTGCATTAATCGGTGCTTTAATGGGATTTTTATGGTACAACTGTTATCCTGCGCAGGTTTTTATGGGGGATAGCGGAAGTTTAGCTTTAGGTGGATTCATAGGATTTTTAGCTATCATTAGCAAAAATGAAATTTTACTTTTACTCATAGGTTTTGTTTTTGTTCTTGAAACTGTTTCTGTAATTTTACAAGTTGGAAGTTTTAAAATTTTTAATAAAAGAGTCTTTAAAATGGCACCTATTCATCATCATTTTGAAAAAGTTGGCTGGGTAGAAAATAAAATTATAGTGCGTTTTTGGATGATAGCCCTACTTTCAAATTTACTTGCACTTGCATCAATAAAGCTAAGATAATGAAAATTTCACTTTTTGGATACGGAAAAACCACACGTGCTATTGCTGAAAATTTGGTAGATAAATTTGGGCCTTTTGATATCTATGATGATCATTTTACAGAAACAAAAAAAGATACACTAGGAAATTTACTTTTAAATCCTAATGATTTTGATGATAATTTAAGCGATATTGAAATTCCTAGTCCAGGTTTTCCACCAAAGCACAAACTCATTCAAAAAGCAAAAAATTTACAAAGCGAATATGACTTTTTTTATGATATCATGCCAAAATCCGTTTGGATAAGCGGAACCAATGGCAAAACTACTACCACTCAAATGGCTACACATTTATTATCACACATTGGTGCTGTTATGGGTGGAAATGTTGGAACTCCTTTAGCAGAGCTTGATCCTTATGCAAAACTTTGGATACTTGAAACTTCATCTTTCACCCTACACTACACTCATAAAGCTAAACCTGAAATTTATGCACTTTTACCTATAAGTCCTGATCATCTTTCTTGGCATGGAAGTTTTGATAATTATGTTCAAGATAAGCTAAGCGTTTTAAAAAGAATGAATGAATGTGATGTAGCAATACTGCCTAAAATTTATGCAAATACTCCAACAAAAGCTCATAAAATAAGCTATGAAGATGAAAAAGATCTAGCTGTTAAATTTGGCATTGATACGGAAAAAATTTCCTTTAAAAGTCCTTTTTTACTCGATGCTATCATGGCTTTAGCTATAGAAAAAATTCTACTTGATACTTTAAGCTATGTGCTTTTAAATAGCTTTGTAATGGAAAAAAATAAACTCGAAGAGCTTAAAGACAGTCAAAATAGGCTTTGGGTAAATGACACTAAAGCTACAAATGAAAGTGCGGTAATGGCTGCACTTAGTCGCTATAAAGAGAAAAAAATTCATCTCATCATAGGGGGAGATGATAAGGGTGTAGATCTTAGCAATTTATTTGATTTTATGAAAGGATTTGATATAGAACTCTATGCTATAGGTATTAGTACCGAAAAAATGCTTGATTATGCAAAAAAAGCGAATTTGAAAGCCTATAAATGTGAAGTTTTATCTAAAGCTGTAAATGAAATTTCAAATCACTTAAAAGACAATGAAGTGGCTCTTTTAAGTCCCGCTTGTGCAAGTTTAGATCAGTTCAACTCTTACGCAGAGCGTGGAAAAGTCTTTAAAGAATGTGTGAATAAAATTTAATTTATTTTACTTTTCATACAAAAAAACCCTAACCAGCAACAAACTCTTTTTTAAACACTATTCTAAGTGTCATCTAAAACAACAATAAAAATAAACATAGGATTTATATATAAAGTAAGTAATGAAGACATTTAACAAGTCCGCAATGAGCTACTTTCCCCCTGCCAGTAAGGCGTAGTATCATCACCCACGATGTGCTTAGCTTCTTGGTTCGGGATGGAGCAAGGCGTTTCCACATCTGTATAATCACGGACATTGTTATTTAAATATTCTTTGAAAGATTGAATTTAAAAAATAAAGCTTAATCTTTTTATTTCTTTACTTTTTTCTTTATTCTCTTTCTTCTTTTGTTTTTCTTTCTTCTTTACTTATCTTTTATCTTTGATAAGTTTTTATATAGAATACTTAAAAAACAATGTTAAGAGCAAGTTCTAATATAAACTTTACTTGAAAGATTTTATTAGCTTAAAAACATAATGTTTATATAAATATTTCATATAAAACATTCAAAGCTTTATAAAAACCTTAACAAGGAAGTGATGCTTTATTAAAGATAAGCCAAACGCTCTATTAGTACTGGTCAGCTAAAGGACTTTCATCCATTACACACCCAGCCTATCAAACTAGTAGTCTTCTAGAGAGCTTAGAGAAGATTCATCTTAGAGTTGGCTTCACGCTTAGATGCTTTCAGCGTTTATCCTTTCCAAACTTAGCTACGCTGCGATGCTCTTGGCAGAACAACAGCTACACCAGTGGTTTGTTCAACCCGGTCCTCTCGTACTAGGGTCAAATCTCTTCAATCTTCTTACGCCCACGGCAGATAGGGACCGAACTGTCTCACGACGTTCTGAACCCAGCTCGCGTACCGCTTTAAATGGCGAACAGCCATACCCTTGGGACCTGCTCCAGCCCCAGGATGCGATGAGCCGACATCGAGGTGCCAAACCTCCCCGTCGATGTGAGCTCTTGGGGGAGATCAGCCTGTTATCCCCGGGGTACCTTTTATCCTTTGAGCGATGGCCCTTCCACACAGAACCACCGGATCACTAAGACCGACTTTCGTCTCTGCTTGACTTGTATGTCTTGCAGTTAAGCTGGCTTATACCTTTATACTCTACGAACGATTTCCAACCGTTCTGAGCCAACCTTTGTAAGCCTCCGTTATTATTTGGGAGGCGACCGCCCCAGTCAAACTACCCACCAGACATTGTCCCACTTGAGGATAACTCAAGCTGGTTAGCTACCCAAATAAGAAAGAGTGGTATCTCAACAACGGCTCATATACAACTGGCGTCATATACTCAAAGCCTCCCACCTATCCTGCACATTCTTATCCAAGTAGCAGTGTCAAGCTGTAGTAAAGGTCCACGGGGTCTTTCCGTCTTGCCGCGGGTAGGAGGAATTTTCACCTCCACTACAATTTCACTGGATCCCTCTTTGAGACAGCTCCCATCTCGTTACGCCATTCATGCAGGTCGGTATTTAACCGACAAGGAATTTCGCTACCTTAGGACCGTTATAGTTACGGCCGCCGTTTACTCGGGCTTCGATCAAGAGCTTCGCTAATGCTAACCCCATCAATTAACCTTCGAGCACCGGGCAGGCGTCACACCCTATACATCCTCTTACGAGTTAGCAGAGTGCTGTGTTTTTGGTAAACAGTCGGGAGGGACTCTTTGTTGTAAGTTTCTTCGCTTTCGGAGTAAATCCTAGTACGAAGCTAACCACACCTTATACCGAAGATACGGTGCTATTTTGCAGAGTTCCTTAAAGAGAGTTCTTCCACGCGCCTTAGAATACTCATCCCACCCACCTGTGTCGGTTTACGGTACGGGCAACATTAGCTAAACTTAGAAACTTTTCTTGGCTCGACGGCATCAGGGGTTCTTCTATCCATCCGAAGATTTCAAAAAGCCTTTCAGTTCTCGGAGTGTTCTTATACGGATTTGCCTGTATAAGCTCCTACGACCTTAGACTAGCACTTCCATCCGCTAGCCCCCTTAGCCCTAAGCGTCCTTCCATCGCACACTAATGTTGGTATTGGAATATTAACCAATTTGCCATCGTCTACCCCTTTCGGACTCGACTTAGGACCCGACTAACCCTACGATGACGAGCATCGCGTAGGAAACCTTGGGTTTACGGCGTTAATGATTCTCACATTAATTATCGCTACTCATGCCTGCATGCTCACTTCTATTCGCTCCAGCACTCCTTACCGGTATACCTTCGACGCAAATAGAACGCTCTCCTACCACTTGCACACAACTTAAACTACTTAACTTTAGCCTAAGAATATTTTTATTGATTTTACTAAGTTTTATTTCTATCTTTACTCTATAAAAATCAGTAAAAATATAACTTAAAACATATAACTTAGTTTTTTATATTCTCAACTTAAATAATCTAAGTTGTGTGCAAGTCTACAGCTTCGGTACTTACTTTAGCCCCGTTATATTTTCCGCGCAAAATCACTAGACCAGTGAGCTATTACGCTTTCTTTAAAGGATGGCTGCTTCTAAGCCAACCTCCTGGTTGTTTAAGTAACTTCACATCGTTTTCCACTTAAGTAAGATTTAGGGACCTTAGCTGGTAGTCTGGGTTGTTTCCCTCTTGACGACGGATTTTATCACTCGCCGCCTGACTGCTGTGATTACATATAAGGTATTCGGAGTTTGATAGGGTTTGGTACATTGGTGTATGCCCTAGCCCATTCAGTGCTCTACCCCCTTATATTACGACACAACGCTATACCTAAATATATTTCGGAGAGAACCAGCTATCACGAAGTTTGATTGGCCTTTCACCCCTATCCACAAGTCATCCCGGGGCTTTTCAACGCCTATGGGTTCAGTCCTCCACTAGTTCTTACACTAGCTTCAACTTGCTCATGGATAGATCACTTCGTTTCGGGTCTGCAGCATCTGACTAAGCGCCCTATTCAGACTCGCTTTCGCTACGGCTTCGCGTTTGCTTAACCTTGCCAGACACCACAACTCGCAGGCTCATTATGCAAAAGGCAGTCCATCACACTGTATTGCTACATAGTGCTCTGAATGATTATAAGCAAATGGTTTCAGGTTCTATTTCACTCTGATCACCTCAGTTCTTTTCACCTTTCCCTCACGGTACTTGTGCACTATCGATCTGGTATTAGTATTTAGGGTTGGATCGTGGTCGACCCAGATTCAGACAGGATTCCTCGTGTCCCGCCCTACTCAGGATACTGCTAGCTAAGCTTTGTTTTTCGCATACGGGACTATCACCCTCTATGGCTATACTTTCCAGAATGTTCTGCTAAACTCAGCTCTTGCACATTGCAGTCCTACAACCCCCAGTGCAAGCACTGGGTTTGCCCTCTTGCGCTTTCGCTCGCCGCTACTGACGCAATCTCTATTGATTTCTTTTCCTGAGGGTACTAAGATGTTTCAATTCCCCTCGTTCGCTCCTATATAGGTAATGTATATCTCTATACATTGGGTTGCCCCATTCGGAAATCTACGGATCAAAGCTTCTTGACAGCTCCCCGTAGCTTATCGCAGTCTAGTACGTCCTTCATCGCCTTTACCAGTCAAGGCATCCACCATTCGCTCTTAGTAGCTTACCTTTTGATGTTCTTTTAGCAGATGAGCAAAGCTCATCCTAAAGAACCAAAGCTAAAGGCCTACCCCGCCAACCTAAAAGATATTAGGCTTAAAACGAAATAAACTAAACATTCATTAAAAAATTAATGTAGATAAAGCTTCAATTCTTAATCGCTAAAAAAACAATTTGCATAAAAGTTAGATATAACCTAACTTCTACCTTTTTTATTGATTCTAAAACGCATCACTTCCTTGTTAAAGTTTTTATGATAAGACTTCTTTATCTTAAGACGGAAAGCATTCAAACACTTAATATAGAACTAAATGATTTAGTCTTAACTAAGCTGTGAGTTTGAAACTTGTCTTTAATTTACAAATCTTAAATCTAATATTCTCTTTATTATAGAAATAAAGATAATTAAAAGATATAAGTTAAACCAAAGAAAAGATAAATAGGTTTTATCCTTTAACAAGTCCTGTAAAATTGTTTTTATTAAAACTTGCTTGTGACTCTTAACAATGATAATTAAAAAGAACATTTAGGTTTAAAACCTAAAGGAAGTATATATATATATTAATATAATCATTATAAATATAAATACATAATGTATATGCTACTTATATCTATTTAAAGTATATTCTTTTATAGCTAAAGATAAAAATAAATCTAAGTATAGAGTTTATATTTTATATTTAATCTACTTTATATACTTGCTTTAGATTTTAAAGCTTTTTTATTCAAATCTTTTTTATGGTGGGCCTAACAAGACTTGAACTTGTGACCTCACCCTTATCAGGGGTGCACTCTAACCAGCTGAGCTATAGGCCCTTAATAAATGGTGGAGAATAGCGGGATCGAACCGCTGACCTCCTGCGTGCAAAGCAGGCGCTCTCCCAGCTGAGCTAATTCCCCATAAACAATTAGCTTTATCATCAATCTTTGAAATCTAAACAAGAATCAATTGAGTTTATATATTGAAGTAATAGTGGTGAGACTTATTACTTTGTACTCTAGAAAGGAGGTGATCCAACCGCAGGTTCTCCTACGGTTACCTTGTTACGACTTCACCCCAGTCGCTGATTCCACTGTGGACGGTAACTAGTTTAGTATTCCGGCTTCGAGTGAAATCAACTCCCATGGTGTGACGGGCGGTGAGTACAAGACCCGGGAACGTATTCACCGTAGCATGGCTGATCTACGATTACTAGCGATTCCGGCTTCATGCTCTCGAGTTGCAGAGAACAATCCGAACTGGGACATATTTTATAGATTTGCTCCACCTCGCGGTATTGCGTCTCATTGTATATGCCATTGTAGCACGTGTGTCGCCCTGGGCATAAGGGCCATGATGACTTGACGTCGTCCACACCTTCCTCCTCCTTACGAAGGCAGTCTATTTAGAGTGCTCGGCCGAACCGTTAGCAACTAAATACGTGGGTTGCGCTCGTTGCGGGACTTAACCCAACATCTCACGACACGAGCTGACGACAGCCGTGCAGCACCTGTCTCTAAGTTCTAGCAAGCTAGCACCCTCATATCTCTATAAGGTTCTTAGGATATCAAGCCCAGGTAAGGTTCTTCGCGTATCTTCGAATTAAACCACATGCTCCACCGCTTGTGCGGGTCCCCGTCTATTCCTTTGAGTTTTAATCTTGCGACCGTACTCCCCAGGCGGTACACTTAATGCGTTAGCTGCATTACTGAGATGACTAGCACCCCAACAACTAGTGTACATCGTTTAGGGCGTGGACTACCAGGGTATCTAATCCTGTTTGCTCCCCACGCTTTCGCGCCTTAGCGTCAGTTGAGTTCCAGCAGATCGCCTTCGCAATGGGTATTCTTGGTGATATCTACGGATTTTACCCCTACACCACCAATTCCATCTGCCTCTCCCTCACTCTAGACTATCAGTTTCCCAAGCAGTTTAATGGTTAAGCCATTAGATTTCACAAGAGACTTGATAATCCGCCTACGCGCCCTTTACGCCCAGTGATTCCGAGTAACGCTTGCACCCTCCGTATTACCGCGGCTGCTGGCACGGAGTTAGCCGGTGCTTATTCCTTAGGTACCGTCAGAATTCTTCCCTAAGAAAAGGAGTTTACGCTCCGAAAAGTGTCATCCTCCACGCGGCGTTGCTGCGTCAGGGTTTCCCCCATTGCGCAATATTCCCTACTGCTGCCTCCCGTAGGAGTCTGGACCGTGTCTCAGTTCCAGTGTGACTGATCATCCTCTCAGACCAGTTAAGCGTCATAGCCTTGGTAAGCCATTACCTTACCAACTAGCTGATACTATATAGTCTCATCCTACACCGAAAAACTTTCCCTACTCAACTTGTGTTAAGCAGGAGTATAGAGTATTAGCAGTCGTTTCCAACTGTTGTCCTCTTGTGTAGGGCAGATTAACTATACCTTACTCACCCGTGCGCCACTAATCCACTTCTAGCAAGCTAGAAGCTTCATCGTTCGACTTGCATGTATTAGGCACGCCGCCAGCGTTCACTCTGAGCCAGGATCAAACTCTCCATAATAAACCTTCTTTAGCATCAAGGCAAAGCCTTGACTAAGAAGCAAGCTAAAGGCCTACCCCGCCAACCTAATAGATAAACTACTTAGATTGTATTAAAGAGATAAACCTTATTACTTTTATAGATAGTTTAATCTTTTTCTTCAAAGAAAAAGTTATAAAAGATTAAAAGAAAAGCTTTTAATCTTTTTAAATTAGATTGAATAGATTTTACATAATTGCTTATGCCTAAATCTTTCTGGCTCAATCGATCACTTATTTAGATTTCAAAGATTGACTAATAAGATTTGAATAACAATACTAAGTTAAAAGAACAAAACAAAAAATCATTTTTAAAAGAAAAGTTTTTAAATTAAAAAACTAAGATTTATAAATAAAACTTTTTAGCTTTAAATTAAAAAATTAAGAAAGTTAAAAACTCAAATAATTTAAAAACTTAAAAAATCTAAAATAAAGTTAATTTATAAAATCTACGTAAGCTAATGAAACTTTATAATTTAAAAGATTTTAAGTCCTTTTTTCAAAAAAGGAAATGAAAGTATAACCAATTAAACTTAAAGAGGGATTAAACAATATAAATATTTGTGTAAGTATTTATATAAGTATTTGGTGGGTT
>NZ_MJXN01000086.1:0-45920 GCF_001762815.1 Campylobacter sp. BCW_6465 | reverse complement strand
ACCATCTTTATCTACACTATAACCATAGGCTGTATTATTACTTATATCTGCTTGTTTGTATTTTAGAGTATAAATAGAGTTTTTAAATTCACTTGATATATCATAATTAGGAGAACTTGTCTTACTACTTATACTAAAATTAGTATTATTGCTAGTATTTGTTGTATTAGTAGAATTTAATATTTCACTTCTTGCTAGAGTTTGTGAATTTTTACTTTCTATATCACTTAACTTGCTGGCATTTTGTTTTAAAAAAGCATTAGCAAAACTTATTTTAGAATTTTCTTTACTTTCTTTATTAGCTTTACTTTGTGAAAGTATAGAATTATAGTTTGAGTTATCATTGATGCTAAAGATACTCATATTAATTCCTTAATTTAGATTTTTCTGCCTTCAACCTAAATATATTAAAATAATATAAGCAAGATCTGTTCCGTTTTGGAGTGAAAAGAAAATATTTATCACACCAAAGGTAAGGTAAAATAAAAATTCTTAGGATCGCTTTGAAAACTTAACTCTCCCTTATGAGCGTTTATGATTTCTTTAGAAAGAGACAAGCCAAGCCCATTGCCTTTAAGTTTTGTTGTTTTAAAAGCTTCAAAAACCAATTTCTCATCTTTTATTTCACAACCATTATCATACACTCTGATGCATATTTTTTCATTATCACAACTTGCTAAAATTTTAATCATAGGCTTTTCACATTCGCTTTCTTCTATTGCATCAATAGCATTATAAATCAAATTTTGCAAAACCAAACCAAGAAGAGCTTTATCAGCACAAATCTGCTTATTCAAAAAAGATATTTCAAAGTCTATTTGAGAAGTAAAATTATAAGAGTTAATGGCGCTTTCACACTCTTCTTTTAACTCTAAAAGATTAAAATTTAAAGCATTGATGTGCACACCCTTAGTAAAAAGTAAAGTTGAATTTACGATACGCTCTACTCTGGCAATAGCCTTTTGGATTTCAAGAACTATATGCTTATTTTTAAGCTCACTACGAGCAAAAAGGGTTGAAGCAAGTAAAGATATAGATCCAATAGGATTTCTTATCTCATGTGCCAAATGAGCCGCTACACTACCCATGCTTGCAAGCCTTTCATTGCGTTTTTCATCGCTAATATCTGTAGCTGAAACTATAGTTTTTTCATTATGTGCTATGATTTTTACCGCATAAAACCTACCTTCAAATTCAAGCTCATCACGAATTTTATCAAGACTAATGATACTAAGTAATTTTGGATTTTTCAAGGCTTCTTGATTTTGTAAAATAATATTTTTTTCTTTATCTAAAATCCAAAGCGCACTAGGCAATACCTCTATAATCTCATCAACCATTGCACGTAAGGAATTATAGTTTTCATTTAAAGTTTTGTATTCATTTTCTATTACATAAGTTTGTTCTATAAGACTTTCTAAGCCTTTTTGTAGGGTTTCTTTTTCATTTGAGTCTAAACTTTTTAAAATACTTTCATTCATTTATCATTCCTCTAATAAAATCTTAAAATCATTCAAATCAAATAAAAGCAAATTCTGTTCGCATATTTTATCAAATTCCTTGCTAAAACCATTTTTTGAGATTATAATATAATAATTTGGAGCCAAATTTAAAGACTTTGCTTTTGATTTTAAAAGATTTAAAATATTTTTACAAATTTTTTTATTTTTAAATTTAACTTCTCCGACAAAACACAAATTTTCATCTTGATAATAAAGATCAAGTTCTAAATTCTTATCCCAGTAACTTTGCACTCCATTGATATTGAATTTTTTCTCAAGCAATTCTCTAGAAAGCTGTTCAAAACAAAAACTTTGATAAAGTTCAAATTTTTCTTTAATGCATTCTAAAACTTCTTTATAACGATTTTGTAAAATAAGCTTTTCATTGGGCTTTAAAAAATAAAAAAAGAAACGAGTAAAATGATTGCTAAATATAATCTTATCTTGGACAACATAAGATCTTAGTTCTTTTTTGATTTTTTGTCTTTTATCTTTTATTTTTTTAGCTTCCTTACTATACTCAAGTTTTATTATACCTGTTTCTAAAAGATATTTAAGTGTAGATAAAGCTTTAAAATGCTGAATTTTTCTATTGATAGAAAAACGCTTGCGATTGTTTTTAGCTAGTAAAGTAAGAGCGTAAGAACTTGTTTCATCCAAGGCAAAATAACTTTTGATTTTTAGATAATCATCAAGCAAAATTCGCTCTATATTTACAAATACATCGTCTTCAAAATTTAAAATGTTTAATTTTTCAAAACCTTCAAACACACTATAAAAATCAAAAAGCTTACTTAAAGATAAATTCTTATGCAAATCTACAAAGTTCTTAAATTTTATATTTTTCCTTTTATAAAGCATTTTTATAGTATAATTTTAGCAAATTTTTATAAGGATTGTATTTGCAAATTTCAGATTTAAAAAAAGAATTGATCTTAAAAAAAGGTATTTTGCATTTTGACTTCACAGCAAGTGCTTTAGCTCTAAAATGTGTAGAAAAAGAAATTTCAAAAATTCTCCCAACCTATGCAAACACACATTCTGATAGCTCTTTAAATTCTTTTAAAACTCAACAAATTTACGAACAAGCAAGAAAAGATATAAAAAAAAGTTTATCATTAGATGAAAATTTTGCCCTTATAGCCTGCGGAACAGGATCAAGCAGTGCTATTAAAAAATTTCAAGAATTGATCGGCATTTACATTCCCCCTCTTGTAAAAGAAAGATATTTTACGCAAATTGATAAAAATACTTTACCTTTAGTTATCGTAGGGCCTTATGAGCATCATTCTAATGAACTTTCATTTCGAGAAGGCTTGTGCGAATGTATTAGAATTCCCTTGGATAAAAATGGAGAAATTGGTTTTGATTTTCTAGAAAAAACTTTACAAAAAAACAAAAAAAGGAAAATAATCGCTAGCTTTTCTTTAGCTTCAAATGTTACTGGGATATTAAGTGATTACAAACGCATTTCTGAAATGGTTCGTAAATTTAAAGGGATAGTTGCTTTTGATGCATCTAGTTTCATTCCTTATAAAAACATATCTTGTCAATACTATGATGCGTTGTTTATAAGTTCTCATAAATTAATCGGTGGTATTGGCGGTTCTGGACTTTTAGCCATCAAAAAAGATCTTTGCGGAAACAAGCCTAGCTTTGCAGCAGGTGGAACTGTGGGCTATGTTTCTCGCACTTCACAATGCTACCTTTGCAATGAAGAAGCTTTAGAAGAAGGAGGAACACCTGGAATTTTACAACTCATTCGCGCTAGCTTAGCTTTTAAAATCAAAGATTCTATAGGGGTTAAAAATATAGAAAAAAAAGAAGAAATTTTAAAAGATTATTTTTTTGAACAACTAAAAACTATACCTAATTTAATTTTATATGCAAAGAATTTAAAAACTCGATTGCCTATTTTTGCTTTCAATATCAAAGGAATTTCTCCTTTTGATATCGCTTACGAACTTAGTAAAAAATACCACATAGAAACACGCGCTGGATGTGCTTGTGCTGGGCCTTATGGTCATGATTTGCTAGGCTTAAAAGATAATCAAAAACTTAAAACAAAACCAGGTTGGTTAAGAATAAGCTTGCATTATACGCATGAAAAAGAGGATATTGATTATTTTTTTAATGCTTTAAATAAAACTATAGTAAAATTATCGCATTAAAATATTATAGTTTTATTATTATGTATAAAAATTCTATCTTCAAAAACCAAATCAAGTGCTTTTGAAAGAACATCTTTTTCTATATTTCTACCTGCTTGCTGCATATCTTGCCAAGTAAATTCATGGTTTACAGGTAAAACAGCTTGAGTGATAATAGGACCTTCATCAAGATTATTATTTACAAAATGTGCCGTAGCTCCAATTATTTTAACCCCTCTTTCAAAGGCTTGTTTATAAGGATTTGCTCCTATAAATGCAGGTAAGAAAGAATGGTGAATATTTATAATCTTACCTTCAAAATGCTCAACAAAATCAGGAGATAAAATTCGCATATATTTTGCCAAAACCAAATAATCAAATTTATATTGTTCAAGACATTTTAAAATGTGATTTTCTTGCTCTTTACGATCTAAATTTTCAGCGCTGATAAAATGATAAGGAATTTCAAATTTCTCAACTAAATCCTTTAAAGAGTTGTGATTTGAAATCACAGCTTTGATATTTGCTTCAAGTTCGTTACTATAATGCTTTATTAGCAAATCTCCCAAACAATGACTTTCTTTAGTAGCAAAAACAACAATATCTTTTTTTCTCTTCTCGCAAAGCTCTATCAAGGCTTCTTGTCCAAGCATAGCCTCAAGCGTTCCTATAAAAGCTTCTTTATCAAATTCACCTTCTAAAAGAGCACGAAAAAAAAACATTCCTTCGCCTACAAATTCATCGTTTTTTACTATATTGATATGATATTTAAAAATAACATCAGAAATTCTATAGATTAAACCTTTTTGATCTTTGGTACAAATTTTTAATACAGAAATCATTTAGCTAAACCTTTTATATATTCTTTTAATTCATTCTCTCTTGCTTCTTGAAGCTTTAAACCAAGAATTTTACCACAAAATCCAGCATTTATGAAATCTTTTGCTAAAATTTTACTTTCAAACTTATTCTCATAAAGCCCTAATCTTTTAGCTTGTTCAATACGCTTTTTACTCCAAAGTCCAAGCCATTCCTTCAAAGGCATTTCAAAAGCAATTTTTGCTAGTTCAAAATCACTTATATCATCAAGATAAAAAGCTTGATTTGCGTATTTTAGGTATTCTTTTTTAAGTTTAGTTCTTTTAAAAAATATATCTTTTTCTAAATTAAAAAAATTCAAATACAAATACAAGAATAAAGCATCACTTTTTACAAATTCTCTACTTTGTCTGAGTAAATTTTGAAATTCCAAACTCTTAAAAACACTCTCAAAGCCAAAAATCTGTTTCTCTAAGCCAAGTTCTTGTAAATATCTATAGCCGACATCAAGTCTAGGGCTTTTAAAGAATTTATAAAGCTCTGCATTGATCCTATCTTTGCTAAGATCAGTAATATCCATACTTTGCATCAATTTCAAGCTTTCGCTAGTTATCTTAAAGTTAAACCTTGAAGCAAATACTACCGCTCTTAATACTCTTAAACTATCCTCTTGAAAGCTTTGTTTATCAATATGCCTTAAAAAGCCTACTCCTAGATCTTTTAATCCTCCGTAAAAATCTAAAAACTCATCGTTAAAAAGATTAATCATCATAGAATTTATGGTAAAATCGCGTCTTTTGGCGCCAAGTTTTTCATCATTGCAAATTTGAACTTCAAAACCTTTATGTCCATAGCTTATTTTATTTTCGGTTCTAGCAAGAGCTAAATCATAATTTTTAAACTTATATACAAAAAAACTTTTTCCAAAGCCTTGTGCGCCCAATTTTTGCATAATCTTTTCAAAATCTTTAGATTTTATATCATAAAGCTCTATATCATAGTCGCAAATTTTTAAACCTAAAAACAAATCCCTAACGCTACCTCCAACCAAATACGCTCGTTTAGTATAAGGCTTTAAAAACTCAGCGATAAACTGTAAATCGGGATTATTTTTTAAGCTTATCTTCGATATTTGCAAGCAAAAACTCTAAAAAATTTATGGTCAAGTTTAATCTATTTTCAAGATCATCTTTTTTTATACTATTTAAACCTTCAAAAAGAACTAAAATTCTCTCTCTAAGATGTTTTAAAAAAATATCCTCATTAAGCGTTTGAACCTCTGTCATAACACTGGGATTTAAAATTTCACTTTGTAAAAAAGGCTCTTCTTTTTTAAACTCTTTATTTTCCTGAGTAGAAATTTCAATATTATTTTGTATTTTTTGCTCTTCTTCAAATTTTGCCATAGAAATTTTATCTTCTAAGTCTTGCGGAGTATCAAGTTCTTCGCATACAAACTCCATAGGTGGTAATTCATCTTTTATTTCAGTTTTTCTGCTTAATTCTTGTTCTTTTAAAATTTCATTTTGTCTTCTTTGCTCTTCCATGATAGAGCTAACTTCGCTAATGGTTTTTTTAGCTAAATCTTCCAAATTCATATTTTTATCAACCACCTTTTAAATTCATTAATTTCTTCATCGCTTTTCATATTAATAAAAAAATCCAACATTTGAGTGTTTAAATCTTTATGCTTGGATCTAAAACCACTAAGACGACGAACCGCATCGATAGCGTTTTGGTTATCTGGATCTTCTTTTAAGATATTTTTATAAATTTCTAAAGCTTCGTCTTTTAACCCTTGAGCCTCATAGATAGAAGCTTCAGTGACTGTATTTTTCATCACTGTTTCCTAAAATTTTTCTTTAATTCTAGCAAAAAGCTTTTTAATTTATCTTTAAGAAAATAATATGATTTTTAATGTCTATTTTGTTTTAAATAATTTTTCTATATATTCTTTTTTTTCTTTCTCTAAACTAGAATTTAATTCTTTTTGTTCTTTTTTAACTTGCACTTTTAAATCTTGATTTTTAAAATACACATAATCAATTCCAAAAATAACACCAATTATAATAAGCAATGGGATTAAAAATACCATCTTTACACTTTAAGAAAATTGATTAAATACACTACCATAGTAGCGAACATTCTCAGCATTTTCATTTTTTTCTATCGTTTCTATTGCGCCACTATTGATTGCTTTTTGGATATCATCATTTAAATCTTGATAAGAAAAAACCATATTAATACTGATAATATTTGGCAATTTCTCAAGCATTTTATAAGAGTTTAATTCATCTTCTAAATTTTCACTTTCAATCACAACTATAATCTTTTCATTTTCACAAAGTTCTACAGAACAAAAAGGAATTTCAGATATAGCCTTTTTTAAATCATTTATATATTCTTCTTTTGCTAAAATCAAAACACTAGAAAGATTATTCATCAATACTCCTAAACATTATACTATCACCAAAGCCTGAAACAATAAAATCTTTATTGTTTAAAAAAATAATAAACTCACTCATCAAATTTTCATTATTAAAAGTTTTAACAGGCTTAAAATCACTTGTGCTAAAAACTTCACTAACTCCAGCTTCATTATCGCTATAAACAGCGAATTCTCCATTAGGACTTAAAGCGCAAGTATATATCAAAAAATCTTTTTGCAAAAAATTTTGCTCTTCATTTTTTACAACTCCTATACGCCTATCCGTTCCACAACTTAAAATAATATTATTTTTAAAATCTACTTGATAGATATTATCTTTATGCATTTTATCATAGTTTTTTAACATCTTCCAATTTTTCAAATCAAAAAGTTCTACTTCACCACTCTCAAAACCTGCAACCAGCATACTCTTATCTTCATTTAAAACTGCATCATTAAGACTAGAATGAGAAAAATTAAATTTTTTTATATTTTTTAAACTTTTATCAATCAATTCTATTTCAGAACCAATAGAAATCAAAAGATAAGTGTTTTCATTGATAAAAAATGCTTTTATTATGCTATTTTCTTCGAGCTTTTTGATTTGTAAATTTTCCTTATAAAAACTTAAATTTTTAGCACCAAAATCACCCTCGCTAAGTATTAAAAGTGTATGTTTAAAAATATCAATGTTGTAAATTTTAGCAAAATCATCACCATAATAATTTTTAATCTTTGGCAAAGATAAAAGTTCTTTTAAACTTTTATCTTTAATGTTATATTGTAAAATTTCACCTTTATCAGTGCCTATATATAAGTTTTGCTTATCTAGTTTTAAAGCTGTTATATTGGCATTTAATTTCAGCTCATAAGCATAAGATAAAACACAAAAAAGACTCAAAATAAAAAGAAATTTTTTCATTTATTTACTTTACACCCTCATTAATCACATCAATTAAATTTGAACGACTTTTTAATTGTTCATTTTTAAATTCAGGTTTAAAACTATTTCCCACTAAAGGTTTTGCATCGCTTTGTGGAACATGACACTGAGTACAATTAAAACGACTATCGCTAATCATATCTCCTGTGGTTTTGTTGTGTCTAAAATCATAATAATGACTAGCAGGAAGTGGAGTTGCACCAGCATCTGCTGCTATAGCCTTATCATGGCAGCTTAAGCACATATTGTTATCTTTAGTTATAGGTAACAAATCTTCAATAGCATGCGGAATTAATGGTGGTGCATTTTCATAAGAACGCTCAAAACGAGTAGATTCCCCAGGCTGTAAAGTTGTGAAATTTGCCTCCACTAAATTTACTTTATTTTCATTTTCTAAACTTGCTTTTCTAAGTCCAATTTGTTCTGAACTTACCCCACTATTCATTGCGCAAGCGGCAAAAAATACCACTGCAGCACTTCCTAATAAAACCAATTTCTTCTTCATTATTTATTCCTTAAATCAAAAATATTAAAATTCAAAGCATCATCATTGCAAACTTCTATACATCTTGCACACCTTATACACTCTCCTGATTTCACGCTAGCACTTTCTTTTCCAACCATCCACAAAACCTGTTTTTCAGGACAAATACGGATACATTCATAACATTTAGTGCATTTATCACTATCATGCTTTATTTTAAGCAAAGCAAAACGAGAAATAAAAGCATAAAAAGCTCCTAGTGGACAAAAATGTGAACAAATTGCCCTAGGGCTTAAAAAAGTATCGATACAAAAAAGTATAAAGGCTACAAAAATCCAAGAACTTGTAGCAAAAATAATCCCTCTATGTATCATTCCTATATAAGAAAAACTTTCAAACACAGGTAATGAAAATACAAAAGAAAGGATTAAAACCAAGACTAATACAAAATAGCGTAAATTTTTAGGCAAAATTAAAAATTTATTATTAAGGGTTAATTTATTTCGCACAAAAGCAGCAAAATCTGTGATTAAATTAACAGGACAAACCCAAGAGCAAAAAACCCTTCCTAAAAGCAAACCATAGATAAAAAATATAATCAAAGCTCCTATTAAAGCCATTAAATCTATACTCCAGCTTGCTAAAATGATTTGCAAAACCGCAAAAGGATCGCTTAAAGGTATGGTATTAAAAAGTCTAGAAGAACTTAAATTTCCCTGCAAGATAAAATCTGTAGCTTTAAAACTAAAAAGCGCTAAAATTCCAAGCTGAACGATGCGTCTAGCAATTAAATACTTCATCACAGTTCTCCATCATTTAAATAATTGGTTGCTTTTTTAGCATTAAAATGTTTTGAAGTATCTGCATTTTTTATACGACCTTCATCTTTTTCATCCCAGCCTTTTACATAATGAGATCCTGCTTTTCCCAATACATACTCCCTTGGTAAAACACGAATGGCCGGTTTTTCAGTAATACAAGCAAGTTCACAAAGCCCACAACCTACACACACTTCATGATCCACACTAGGTAGTAAAAAAGCATGTTTGGCGGTGCGTTCATTGCGTTTAAGCTCAAGTTTTAAAGCCCTATCTATCAAAGGACAAGCTCTATAACAAGCATCGCATTGAATTCCCCAGTGTGCCACACAAGAAGCACTATCAACAATAGCAATACCCATTTTCAAGGATTCTATACCCTGCTCTAAATGCTTTTTATCTAAAGCATCAGTTGGACATTCTCTAATGCAAGGAATATCCTTACAAAGATAACAAGGAATTTCTCTTGCTCTAAAAAAAGGCGTGCCATTTTTTGGACTATCTAACAAGCTAGCGAGCTTTAAAGTATTATAAGGACAGGCTTTTACACAAAGCCCACAACGAATACATTTGCTTAAAAATCTAGCTTCATCTTCAGCCCCAGGAGGACGCAAGGCATAATTATCATCGGCTTTTAAAGTCAAATTAACCAAAAATCCACCTCCTGTACATAAACATGCAGCCTTAAAGGCGCTAACGAAAAATTCTCTTCTACCTTTCATTTAATCAAAACCCTAAATTAAGCCTTATAAATTTTTACAGCACATTTTTTAAAGTCAGTTTGTTTTGAAAGCGGACAAGTCGCATCCAAAGTAACTTTATTGATATATACATTCTCATCAAACCACGGCACATACACAAGTCCTACAGGCGGTTTGTTTCTTCCACGCATATCTACTCTTGCTTTTACTTTACCACGACGAGATTCCACCCAAACCAAATCACCTTGATTTAAGCCTAATTTCTCTCCATCTTTCTCACTCATATAGCAAAGCGCTTCAGGGACAGCACGGTAAAGCTCAGGCACACGCATAGTCATAGTTCCACTATGCCAATGCTCTAAAACCCTTCCTGTTGCAAGCCAGAATGGATACTCTTTACTTGGTCTTTCAGGTGCTTTCATAAATGGCCTAAAGAAAATTTTAGCCTTATTTTTAATACTGTGCTCTTTTTCATCTTTAGGAGCTATTAAATCTCCATTTGTAAGCATTTTGTTAAAATCACCATAAAAAGCAAAATCTGAATTTGGAGCCGCTTTTTTAGCATAATAATCAAATTTAGTATTAAATCTCCACTGTGTTTCCTTGCCATTAACCACAGGCCATCTTAAACCCCTTACTTTATGATAGGTATCAAAATCCGCTAAATCATGGCCGTGTCCTAAGCCAAATTTACGATATTCTTCCCAAAGGTATTTTTGAACGAAAAAGCCATAGCCTGTAAATTCTTTTCCATCACTGCCTTGAATTTTTCTCTCATCGCCTTTAACATCAGTATTATCAAAGCCTTTTGCGATAGCATCGCTTGGATTAAAGCTTTTTGCTTCTTTATTGGCAAATAGTACATCAAAAAGTGTATCATCTTCACTATAACCCATAGCTTTTGCCTCTTCTAAAACACTTGGCAAGGTAAGCTTATTATCCACTTTTTGCTCTTTCCAAACTTCTTTAAGCTTAAAGCGTTTTGCAAATTCTAAAATTTGCCAAGTATCACTCATGGCAGCACCTACAGGTAAGACTTGTTGTTTCCAATGTTGAGTTCTTCTTTCAGCATTACCATAAGCACCCCATTTTTCATAAATCATAGCACTTGGTAAAATAAGATCAGCTACTTTTGCTGAAATTCCAGGATAACAATCACTTACAACAATAAAATTATCCATTTCTCTTGCTGCTGCGATCCAGTGATTTGCATTTGCAGTGTTTTGCCATGGATTATTCACTTGCACCCATGCAAATTTAATTTTTCCATCTTCTAAATCTCTCATGATATTAAGATAAGGAGAACCTGGTTTTGGGTTGATGGTCTTTGCAGGAACTTTCCAAATTTTTTCAGAAATTTCTCTGTGTTTTGGATTTGCCACAACCATATCCGCAGGCAAACGATGGGAGAAAGTCCCTACTTCCCTAGCCGTTCCGCAAGCACTTGGCTGTCCTGTTAAAGAAAAGGCTCCACTACCTGGTTTAGCTTGCTTTCCTAGTAAAAAATGCACCATATAAGCTTGTTCATTTACCCAAGAACCTCTTGTATGTTGATTAAAGCCCATAGTCCAAAAACTTACGACTTTGCGATTTTTCTCTATGTAAAGATTAGCTAATTCTTGAAGTTTTTTCTTAAAATCTTCCAAAGACTCATTATCATCACCTTTGGCTACCTTTGCAGTGTATTCCAAAGTATAAGGGGCTAAACCTTTTTTAAATTCTTCAAAAGAAATTTCCCAGTTTTTATCAGCCACACCTTGATGTTTCATTTCGAATTTATCACCCGCTTTAACGCCAAGATAAGATAAAGAAGTAGCCTCTTCATCGTCTAAAGTGATTACATTTTCTTTTTCAACTGTATCTTTTTCACTTTCTTTAAATTTTGGATGATTTGGATTATTTCTCATACCATAACCAATATCAGCATAACCAGTTGCAAATACACAGTGATCTTTGATAAATTTCATATCCATAGCCTCTGGATGATTATAAACAATCTCTCTTGCTATGTAGTTCCAAATAGCCAAATCTGTATTTGGTTTAAAAATAATTTCAATATCAGCAATATTTGAAGTACGGTTAGAAAAAGTGCTTAGATTAACAACTTTGACCTTATCAAGATTACTTAGTTTTCTATCACTTACTCTTGACCAAAGGATTGGGTGCATTTCAGCCATATTAGCTCCCCAAGTGATGATAGTATCTGTAAGTTCTATATCATCATAACAGCCTGATGGCTCATCTACACCAAAAGTTTGCATAAAACCAACCACTGCAGAGGCCATACAATGTCTTGCATTTGGATCGATATTGTTTGTTCTAAAACCCGCTTTTGCAAGTTTTAAAGCAGCATAACCTTCTTGGATAGTGTATTGCCCACTACCAAAAATCCCTATACCTGTAACGCCGAGTTCATTGTAGGCTTTTTTAAATTGTTTTTCCATTTCATCAAAAGCTCTTTGCCAAGAAACCTGTTGAAATTTGCCTTTTTTATCAAATTCGCCTTTTTCATTCATGCGAAGCAAAGGCATAACAAGGCGATCTTCACCATACATGATTTTAGCATTAAAATAACCTTTGATGCAATTAAGTCCGCGATTTACGGGTGCTGCAGGATCGCCTTTTGTTGCTACGATTTTGCCATCTTTTCTGGCTATCATAATTCCACAGCCAGTTCCACAAAATCTACAAACAGCCTTATCCCATTTCCAATCTTCTTCTTGCGCGCCAAGCATAGAGCTTGGAACACTAAGTCCTGCAACACTAGCAGCACTTGCAATAGCGGTATTTTTAATAAAATCCCTTCTATTCATCCTTATTCCTCCAAAATAAAAAAATCATCTTATTATAAAAAATGGAGTATAAAAATCTCTTGAAATTTTAATAAAAATAATAATTTTAAAGCTCTATTTTATAGGAGTTTTATTGTCCTTTTTATATTATTCTTACACAAAATAAATATTAAAAATAATCAACTTAAAATAATAAAAAAATGAAGATGTAAAAATTAAGCCCTAAGAATGGGCTTAATCAAAATTAATGGCAACCACAACCACCGCAGCAGCTAGAACCACCAAAAAATGCATCAAGTTTTGCAATATCTGGCATTTCTGTGATTTCATTTACAAGTTCTTTATATGCCACTTTACCCTCTTTAATCACAAATACGGCACGAGCTAAAAGCCCTTCTAAAGCACCTTCATTTATCAAAACACCATATTTTTCACCAAATTCTTTTGCCACAAAATCACTTGCAACACTTAAATTTTCAATACCTTCTGTACTGCAAAATCTTCCCATAGCAAAAGGCAAGTCCATACTTACTACAATCACTTCAGCACCATTGTAACTGGCTACTTTTTTATTAAATTCTCTAGCCTCTGTAGCACAAACTGGTGTATCTAAGCTTGGAACACTTAAAATGATTTGAGTTTTACCCGCTGCACCGATTTCAATCACGCTTAAATCTTTAGCTTTAAGATTTACCTTAGGAGCATCTGCTCCAACTTCTACTGAATTTCCTTTAAGTTTTACAGGATTTCCTTTAAAATTTACTGTACTCATTTAATTTCCTTTTTTGATATTTTAAACATTATTACAATTAATGTTTTAAGAGTGATTATATCCTATAAACATTAATTATTTTTAATTTCACTGAAAATTATTTTACTTCTTTCCAAGTATATTTTTTCCACACTTTTTGAGCTTCCTTACTCTTAATAAAATCTACAAATTCTAAAGCTTTTTTATTTTCTAAACCTTTTTTTGTAGGAGCTATTTCAGCTGCACGATAAATCACTGCATTTTTATCTTTGATAAATAAAGCTTTATCATCGCCTAAAGCCTTTGCCCAATGAGACCAAATGATTAAAGCATCAATATTTGGATTGTTATTCCACTCATCTACAGCAGCTTTGGAATTTTTAGCATAAATTTTTATATTTTTACGTAATTTTACCAAATTTTCTCTTTTTGCACTTTTTAAAGCCATATCTTCATAAAGTCCAACTTGTCCTGCACCATCAACCACCATAACATTTACACCATCTTTTAAAATGTCTTCAAAATTTTTAATATTTTTTGGATTATTTGGACGCACGATAATACCTGATGGACGCACATTTAAAACGCTTAAATTTTCCAAACTTAAACTTGGAATTTTTTTAGCAAAATCATCCATCATTGAAGTATTGCCTGAAAAAATCAAATCTGCATTTTCTTTTGCTTTATCTATCCAAGCTGGAGTTGGACCTGCGGTTACAATCACCTTTTCTTTTGTTTTTTCCTCAAATTTTAAAGCAAGCTCTTTTAGCACAGGAGCAGGACCACCTGGACCATAAACTAAAATTTTAGCATTTAAAAAACTTGCTGCTACTAAACTTAAAAAATTAATATTTTTTTCATAAAATAAACCTTTCTTTAATAATATAACTTACTTGAAAGAAAATTCTATCAATCTATAGTTAACTCTCCCTTGCAAAGCCCTGCTTCTATAAGAAAACGAGAAGGAGCAAAAGAAGTTTTTTTGTTTTTATCATATTTAGCATAACTTAAATAAAGTATATTTTTTGCCCTAGTTACCGCAACATAAAAAAGTCTTCTTTCTTCTTCTAAGCTTCCACCCATTCCCATAAGCTTTTGATTAGGAAAGCGACCTTGCGCAAGATCAATCACAAAAACAAGATCAAATTCCAAGCCCTTACTTGCATGCACGCTAAGCAAATTAACTCCTTTGCCACTACTCATTTCGCTTGCACCTAAAGTTAGAAAATTATAATACTTGTAAATATCGCTATAATTTTTTGTAAGCTCTTTTAAAACATTGAATTTTGTTTCTATTTTTTCTAAATTTTCACTCTTTCTTAATAAATCCACCTGCCCTGCTTTATTTGTCGCTCTTTTGGTTGCAAGTTCTTCGCAAATTTCTCTATAAAAAGAATTTTCACAAATTAAATTGACTAAAGTCAAAGAATGTTTTATTTCCATAGCTTTTTTTAAAAAAAGATAGATTTTTTCCAAATTTCTAGCGCACAAATCATTGATTTTTGAAAGTCTTAAAATAGGATGTGCATCAAATTCACTCTCAAATTTAAAACGAGTTTCGCTGGCTAATTCTTCCAAATCTGCAAAAAGCCCAAGTTGATAATTTCTTTTTTGATGATTTTGCAAATTTACATTTTTATCAGGATCTAAAAAACCTTTTATTAAATTTCCATGCCCTAATTTTAAAAGTGCGTCAAAAATTTCTTTTGCTAAAACTCCACCCACACCTTTGGTATATTGAACCAAATGAATAAAAGCCATGATATCTTTAGGATTTACCACAAGCGCAAGCATGGAGCTAAAAGCTTTAACTTCCAAACTTTCAAAAAAACTTCCACTTCCCTTTCTCACACTTGCAATGCCCTGCTCCCTTAAAGCTACTTCAACCCCATCAGCACTTGAGTTGTTGCGAAAAATCACGGCAATTTCTTCCAAACTTACTCCGCTTGTAAGTATCATTTTGGCTATATTTTGATACTGATCAAATAATTCTTCAAAAGTAAGCAAAGATGGGGCTTTAAACTCATCATTTCTTGTAACAATAAGTTCTTTTGGATATAATCTTTCGTTATTTAAAATCACTTTATTAGCCAAAGCTAAAATACTTCTTGATGAACGGTAGTTTTTATTTAAAGAAAAAATTTTTGCATCTTTAAAACGATCTTTAAACCCACCTATGATATTAATATCCGCTCCATTAAAAGCATAAATACTTTGATCATAATCCCCTACGCAAAACAAACTTTTACTATGAAAAGCCTCTATTAAGGAACTTTGCAAAGTATTTGTGTCTTGATATTCGTCCACTAAAATTTCATCAAATTCATATTTTTCTTCTTTTAAAAGCTCTTTTAGATTGATAAGTAAGTCATTAAAATCTACATAATTAAAACGCTTTTTTTCATTATCATATTCTTTTAAAATATCTTCATAAATTTCAGCATAAATACTTTGTTCTTCATAGTTTTGACAAAACCAAGTATAAAAATCTTGATTGTGTGCTTTGTTTTGAAACAAAGAATAAAGATCATATAAATAACTTGATTGATAAGGTTTTATATCACTTAAATGCCTAAAGGTTCTTTTTTCATAGACACTTTTAAGTAGAGTTTTTAACTCGCTTGCTTGCTTTAAAATTATATTTTTATCCGCATTTCTAAGTAAGGTATAAGCCGTACTATGAAAAGTTCCTGCAAGTATTTTACTGGTAATATTTTTATCAAAAAATTTCCCTAAACGCCCTATCATTTCTTTACTGGCTTTATTTGTGAAAGTCAAAAGCATAATTTTTTGAGGTGCCACTCCCTTGCTTAAAAGATAAGAAATTCTTGCAACAATAGTAGAAGTTTTTCCCGTCCCTGCACTTGCAATAACAAGATTGTGTCCAAAATCAGCAGTAGCAGCAAGATATTGTTCATTATTTAATTTTGAAAGTGGCATTATTTTCCTTATAAAAGTTAAAATTATAAAAAAAAATTACTTAAAAATATAAAAATTTAAAATTACTTTATATTAGATTATAGTACAATGCTAAAATTATTTAACTTTCTGTTTTTAAGGGATAGCAAATGAATTTGAAAATTTTTTCTATTATTGTTGGCATATTAATTGCTATTATTGTGATATTAGGTGGAACCTATTATTATCTTTTTGAATATTCAAAACCAAAGAATTACACCTTAAACACCAACACTTACACCGAGCAAAAATCGTATACTAATAACTACGATAATTCCTATTCGCCCTCGATCCAAACCAACAATAGTTCATCAGATATAAATATTAATAACAATACTATCCAAAAGCAAGAAACAAACCCATTAGATGAAAATCAAAGCTTAAATAACAATACATTTAATACGCCAATAAGCGAAAACAATCAAAGCTTAAATAATGACACCAATACAAGTAATAATATTAATACAAATGAAAATAAGCAAATTTTAGATACGGATAAAGAAAAATTAAAACAAGAAAATAAACAAGCCAAAATAGAAGCTCTTAAAAAAGAAATCAGCAAACAACAAAAGATCTTAGAAAGAGAGAGAGCCGTAAAAAAAGAACTTCAATCAAACAAGTCAAACAAAAATAAATATCTAAATACCGCTAGAGAGTATCTAAGCATAGGAAAAAACAGTCGTTTAGAACCTGAACTTAGTACAGAAAATATGAAAGTTTATATTTTAGATGGAAAATTTTTAAGCCAATATAGAATCAATCTGTTAAAAGATATGCTAAGCGTTATACAAGATAATGCAAAAGATTATTATCTAAGTATTTTTGTTAAAATGCTACCAAAAGGGGAAATGAAATTAACTATCTATAACAAAGAAATTATCTTTTCAGATATGAAAAAAGCTTATAAATATATTAGCTTAGATAGATTAAGCCCATATTTAAACAATCCAAAAGAATTAAATGAACATGTAGCACGTGAAGAAATTTTAGAAAGACTTAAACTTCAAATTAAAAAAGATGGCAAAGGAAGTGATTTTTCTAAACATATCAAAAGTTTGAAAACTGGACTTAATACAGCACAATATTTCTTCCCGTTTTGTGAAATTATAGAAATTAGCTCTATTAAATAAGCTAAAACAATAAAGGCAAATAATGTATGATAAAAATTTAGAAAAAGAGTATTATCAAATTTGCGAAGAACGCGGATATTTTGAGATCGATGGCAATAAAACCATACAAGAAAAAGATAAAAATTTCTGCATTATGATGCCTCCTCCTAATGTCACTGGAGTTTTACACATAGGACATGCTTTAACTTTTACTCTACAAGACATTATGACGCGTTACAAAAGAATGGATGGCTATAAGGTTCTTTATCAACCAGGGCTTGATCACGCAGGTATTGCTACTCAAAATGTTGTAGAAAAACAACTTCTTGCTCAAGGCATTAAAAAAGAAGAACTAGGTAGAGAAAAATTTATAGAAAAAGTCTGGGAGTGGAAAGAGCAAAGCGGTGGAAAAATTTTAGACCAAATGAGAACACTAGGCATCACTCCTGCATGGAGTCGCTTGCGTTTTACTATGGATGAAGGTTTGGTTAATGCCGTAAAAAAAGCCTTTGTAGAACTTTATGATAAAAGACTTATTGTACGTGGAAACTACATGATAAATTGGTGTACTCACGATGGCGCTTTAAGTGATATAGAAGTTGAATACAAAGAAAACAAAGGAAAACTTTATCATATTAAATACTTTTTAAAAGATAGCGATGAATTTTTAGTAGTAGCCACAACGCGTCCTGAAACTTTTTTTGGCGATACTGCAGTTATGGTACATCCTGACGATGAACGCTATACTAAATTTGTGGGCAAAGAAGTGATTTTGCCTATAAGTAAAAAAGCCATTAAAATTATAGCTGATGAGCATGTAGAAAAAGAATTTGGAACAGGAGTTGTAAAAGTTACTCCCGCTCATGACATGAACGATTATGAAGTAGGACTTAGACATAATTTAGAATTTATAAGCGTTTTTAATGAAAAAGGAATTTTAAACGAACATTGTTTAGAGTTTCAAGGTTTAGAACGCTTAGAAGCAAGAGAAAAAATCGTAGCCAAACTTGAAAGTCTTGGCTTTATAGAAAAAACAGAAGAACATAATAATCAGGTAGGATATTGTTATCGTTGCAACAATGTAGTTGAACCTTATATCTCCAAGCAATGGTTTGTAAAAAAAGAAATCGCCCAAGAAAGTATAGAAAAAGTTGCACTTGGCGAAAGCAAATTTTATCCAAATCACTGGATAAATAGCTTTAATGCTTGGATGAAAGATTTAAGAGATTGGTGTATTTCAAGACAACTTTGGTGGGGGCATCAAATTCCTGTGTATTATTGCGAATGCTCTCATGAATGGGCAAGCCAACATACGCCTAAAACTTGTCCAAAATGTCAAAGTCAAAATTTCAAACAAGATGAAGATGTACTTGATACTTGGTTTTCTTCAGGACTTTGGGCTATGAGTACTCTAGGCTGGGGGAATGAAAATTGGGGTAAAGATAAAATTTGGTCTGAAAAGGATTTAAAAGATTTTTATCCCAATTCTTTACTCATTACAGGTTTTGATATTTTATTTTTCTGGGTGGCTAGAATGATGTTTCAAAGCACTAATGCCTTACATCAACTTCCTTTTAAAGATATTTATTTACACGCTCTTGTGAAAGATGAGCAAGGTAGAAAAATGAGTAAAAGTCTTGGAAATGTCATCGATCCAAATGAAAGTATTAAAGAATATAGTGCCGATATTTTACGCTTTACTTTAGCACTTCTTGCTATACAAGGACGCGATATTAAACTTAGCAATGATAAACTTTTACAAGTTAGAAATTTTACAAATAAAATTTATAATGCTACAAATTATCTGCTTTTAAATGAAAGTAAATTTGAAGATTTGGAAAATATCACACTTCATTCAGAATTAGCAAAATATATTTATGCCAAATTTCAAACTTGTGTTAAGGATGTAAGAGAAAATTTAGACAATTATCGCTTTAATGATGCAGCCAATACTCTATATAAATTCTTTTGGGATGATTTTTGCGATTGGGGTATAGAGCTTAGCAAAGCAGAAAAATCAAGCGTTAAAGAACTTGGTAGTATTTTCAAAGAAGCTTTAAAGCTCTTAAATCCTTTTATGCCTTTTATCAGTGAATATTTATATCATAAACTAAGCGATACAGAACTTAAAACAAGCCCTTCTATTATGATAAGCAAATATCCAAAATTTAAAGAACAAGATAAAAATATAGAAAAAATCTTTTCTTTACTTATAGAAAGCATAGTTGGTATCCGCCGTGCTAAAAGTTTAATCGATCTTGGAAATTCTAAAATAGAAAAAGCTTATATCAAATTTAACGATAAAAAAATCAAAAATGAAATCAAAGCTTATATGAATTTTATCATGATGCTCGCAAAGTGCGAGCAAATAGAATTTAGTGAAGAAAAATTACCAAAGGCAATATGTGATGTTAGCGAGAATTTAGAAATTTTCATTACGCTTGAAAATGTTGATTTAAGTGGTATTTTAACAAGACTTGAAAATCAAAAAAATAAGCTTGAAAAAGAAAGCTTCAAGCTTAACTCCATGCTTTCAAATGAAAAATTCACTGCTAACGCACCTAAAGAGGTGGTGGAGCAAAATAAAGAAGCTCTAGAAAATTTAAAAATTCAGCTTGAAAAAATATCAGTTGAACTTCAAAATCTAAGAGGTTGAAAATTTGATAAAAATAAAAAATTTAAAAAAATATTATGGCAAGGAACTCGTGATAAACGATGTTTCTTTGGAGATTAAAAAGGGTGAAATTTACGCCATAGTAGGTCATAGTGGAGCTGGAAAATCCACTCTTTTAAGATGTATTAATGGACTTGAGAATTATCAAGAAGGAAGCTTAAAAGTCTTTGATCAAGAAATTAAAGATTTAAGTCAAAAAAAATCAAAAGAGCTAAGAGTGCTTAGAAAAGATATAGGGATGATTTTTCAAAATTTTGCCCTAATGGAGCGCAAAAATGTATTTGAAAATGTTGCTATGCCTTTAAGAACACACTATACTCAGTGTAAATTTCATGCCAAGCTTTTTAATAAAGAATACATGAGTGAAAAAGAAATTGCCCAAAAAGTCAATTCTTTGCTTGAAATCGTAGGACTTGATCATAAAAACAAATCCTACCCAAGAGAACTAAGTGGGGGGCAAAAACAACGCGTTGCTATTGCTAGAGCCTTAGCTTTAAACCCAAAAATTTTACTTAGTGATGAAGCTACTTCGGCTCTTGATCCAAACACTACAAAAAATATTTTAGAGCTTATATCTAAAATCAATACTGAATTTGGGATTACTGTTGTTTTAGTAACTCACGAAATGGATGTGGTAAAAGACATAGCTCAAAAAGCTTTATTGCTTGAACATGGACAAATCATAGGAAGTGGAGCAATTGATGAGCTTTTTTTAAAGCCTAATGCCAAAATGAAAGAATTTTTAGGAGAAAGTGATTTTTTGCCTAAACACGGACTTAATATCAAACTTTACTTTCCAAAAGAAGTTGCCCAAAATAGCGTCATCACTCATATGGCAAGAACTCTAAATATAGACTTTAACATAGTTTGGGGTAAAATAGAAAAACTTAATGGAAAAGCCTTAGGAAATTTAGTTATAAATATAAATGAAAAGGATAAAGACAAGGTTCTTGATTACATAGAAAAAAGTGGAGTATTATGGGAGGTGGCATCATGAATGAAGAAAACATCTCTATCATCAGTGCTTTTTTTGGTAGAATTTCTCAATTTTTTAATGAATTTTCTTGGCAGGATATTAAAGAAGTGAGTTTAAGTTCTATCACAAGTTTCAGTGAAAATTATGAGAACATTTTAAAACCTGCACTTAATGAAACAATTTATATGAGTTTAATGGCTGTACTATTTGGATTTTTATTGGCTATTATTCCTGGAATTTTACTTGCTATTTGGGATAAAAACGGAATTAAAGAAAATAAAATCGCTTATAGCATTTTAGATTTTATTACAAATATACTGCGTGCCTTTCCATTTTTAATTCTTATAGTTGTTCTTTTACCACTTTCTAAAATCATAGTAGGCACCAGCATAGGTACAAATGCCGCCATAGTTCCATTAGCTATCGGAATAGCTCCTTATTTGGCAAAGATGCTTGAAAGTGCTTTTAAAGAAATAGACAAAGGAATCATAGAAGCAGCAAAAAGTTATGGCGCTAGCAATATTCAAATTATCTTCAAGGTTATCTTTAGTGAGGCTCTTCCTGCTATAATTAGCGGAATTACTCTAACTTTAATCTTTACCATTGGTTTTTCTGCTCTTGCTGGAACTGTCGGTGGTGGAGGTTTGGGAGATGTCGCTATTCGCTATGGTTATGAAAGATTTAACAAAGAAGTTATGATTCAAACTGTAGTTATTTTACTTATATTAGTTCAGTTAGTTCAAATTCTAGGTAATTTATTTTATACTTGGGCTAAAAATAGTAAAACTACATATATCATTGCCACTCTATTGATTTTACTTGGAGTTAGTATAGTTATCAATATAAACAATGATGAAAATTTCTTTTGGCAAGCAATTATTTTTATCTTATTTTTAGGAAGTTTGCTTTATAAAGGTTTCAAAAAATAAGGAGATTATATCTCCTTTTAAGATAAATATAAGTTTTTTTAAGTAAAATTTAAAAAAAATTAAAGGAATTAAAATGATGTATCAGATGCGTTAATCTGACTATCAACAAGTTTTTATATGCTTCTTCCTGATAGTCAGAGTGAATTTATTAAGATTAAAGCAAGCACAAAATGACTAAAAAGGAAAAAAATGAAAATCAAATCTTTATTTATAGCAAGTATTTTAACATTAAGTCTTAATGCAAATGCATTAGAAACCATCACAGTTGCAGCAACTCCCGTCCCTCATGCTGAAATCCTAGAACAAGTAAAACCTGATTTAGAAAAACAAGGCTATAAACTTGAAATCAAAGAATTTACGGATTATGTTTTACCTAATCTAGCTGTTGATAACGGAGAAGCCGATGCAAATTTTTTCCAACATACTCCTTATTTGGAAGAATTTAATAAAAACAAAGGCACCAAACTTATCAAAGTAGCTGCCATACACATAGAACCTATGGCTGTTTACTCCAAAAAATACAAAAGTCTAGATGATATTAAAGAAGGGGTTAAAATCGCCATTCCAAATGATCCAACCAATGAAAGTAGAGCTTTAGATATTATTGCAAAAAAAGGTTTGGTAAAATTTAAAGATAAGGCTTTAAAAACACCTCTTGATATTATAGACAATCCTAAAAAAATTAAATTTGTAGAATTAAAGCCCGCACAACTTCCAAGAGCTTTGGATGATGTTGATTTTGCTGTAATTAATTCCAACTACGCTCTCTCTGCAAATCTAAATCCTGCAAAAGATAGCGTATTTATCGAAGATAAAGAAAGCCCGTATGCAAACATTCTTGTTGTAAGAGTGGGACATGAAAACGATCCAAAAATCAAAGCCTTAATCCAAGCTCTACAAAGTGATAAAATCAAACAATTTATCATAGAAAAATACAACGGATCTGTTTTACCTGCTTTTTAATTTTGTCCCTTACCTAGGGACTTTTTTTTAAATACAAAGGAGTTTTTATGAATTTATTTAAAATTATTATACTCGCTTGCATTCTAAATTTATCTAGCCTATTTGCACAAAACATTACTATAGGAGCCACTCCAAATCCTTTTGGTAGCTTACTAGAACTAATGAAAGATGATTTTAAAAACAAAGGGTATGAGCTTAAAATAGTAGAATTTTCAGACTATATTTTGCCCAATCGTGCATTAGAGGAAAAAGAACTTGATGCAAATTTATATCAACACAAACCTTTTTTAGAAGAATACAACCTAAAAAAAGGTTCAAATTTAATTGCAACAACGCCTGTACTTATAGCTCCAGTAGGAGTTTATAGTAAAAAAATCAAAAATTTAGAAAATCTTAAAGAAGATGCTAGAGTTGCTATACCTAATGATGCGACCAATGAAAGCAGAGCTTTAGAGCTTTTAGAGAAAGCAAAATTAATAGAGCTTAACAAAAATACTCTAAAAACCCCATTGGACATAAACAAAAATCCAAAAAAAACTTAAATTTATAGAACTTAAAGCCGCACAACTTCCAAGAGCTTTAGATGATGTTGATATTGCTATAATTAATTCTAATTTCGCACTTGGAGCCGGTCTGAATCCAAGTAAAGATACTATTTTTAGGGAAGATAAAAATAGCCCTTATGTAAATTATGTTGTGGTACGCTCAGAAGATAAAAATAGCGAAAAGACCAAAGTAATTGATGAAATTTTAAGAAGCGATAAATTTAAAGCCATCATTAATGAACATTATAAAGATATATTAATCCCAGCTTTTTAGGAGTATAGCATGAATATTAAAAAAATATTTTTAAGTGTTTTATTTACAATTAGCCTTAGTTTTGGGGCAGATAAAACCATAATCATAGGTGCAACACCAACGCCTTATGCTGAAATTTTAAATTTCTCTAAACCCTTATTTCAAGAAAAAGGTTGGAGGTTGATAGTTAAGGAATTTAATGACTATAATATACCTAATATCGCTTTAAATGAGAAAGATTTAGATGCAAATTTATATCAGCATAAACCTTTTTTAGATGATTTTAATACCCACAAAGGAACAAATTTAAGTTCTTTAGGTGCTATTGTTTTAGTTCCTATGGCTATATATTCTAACTCCATAAAAGATATAAAAGACATTCCTAATGGTGCTAAAATCGCTATACCTAATGATGCTACCAATGAAAGCAGAGCCCTTGATTTACTAGCTAAAGCAAATTTAATAGAATTTAAAAGTCAAAACACCCTTAAAACCCCTATTGACATAAGTAAAAATCCAAAAAAACTTAAATTTATAGAGCTTAAAGCCGCACAACTTCCAAGAGCCCTAAATGATACTGATTTGGCTGTTATTACCACAAACTATGCTCTTGGAGCAGGTTTAAACCCTTTAAAAGATGGTATTTTTATAGAAGATAAAGATAGTTTATATGCTATTGTTTTAGCTGCAAGAAAAGGTGAAGAAACAAGTCAAAAAAGTCTTGTTATTAAAGAAATTTTAACAAGCAATAAAATTAAAAATTTTATCATAGAAAAATATAAAGGCTCTGTTATCCCTACTTTTTAACTCTATACAAAGCCTTCTAAAGGCTTTGTTAAACTTATAAAAGCTAAAATACTATTTATTGCATTATAATTCTTAGGATAAAAATGAAAATTATTTTTTTAACTTTTTTTATTGTGATAAATTATATCCAAGCAGCTAGTTTAGAAGAAATCAAAACAGCACTAGCTAAAGAATTTAGAAATAATTTTCCTAAAATTATAATTTCTCAAATTGATTTAAAAATAACATCATTGCCTAAAGATTTTGATCAATATGAATTTCTAAGAATCGCTAATGGGCGTTTTAATCAAGCACAAGGCTTTTTAAGGGCTGAATTTAAAACTCCGCAAAATATACAAAAAAATGTATTTTTTAGATATTTCATTCAAGCAAATTTAGAAGTTTTAAAAAGCGAACGCGCTATAAAAAGAGGAGATAAACTTGGAGCTTTTGACTATAAAAGCGTATTGATTGATTTTGATAAAGTTCCTTTAAATGCCTTAACCTTAGATGATGTAGATAATCTTGTAGCTAAAAGCAATATTAACAAAAACGCCATTTTAAGAGCAAATATGTTTAAAACCACAGCTTTAATACGCCGAAATGATCCTATAATCGGAGTTTTAAGTGAAGCAAATGTTGATGTTTTAATCGAACTTGTGGCTTTGCAAAGTGCAAATATGGGCGAAAGGATTCGTGCAAAAAACAAAGAAGGTAAAGTTATGCAAGGCATCGTAGTGGGTAAAAATAGGATGATTATACAATGAAGGTTTTATTAGGAATTTCTGGTTCAAGCAGTGTCAATTTAGGCTTAAAATTATTAAAAAATTTAGAAAATCAATGCGAACTTTATTGTATTTTAACTCAAGGTGCAAAACTTAGTTTCAAAGCTGAAAATGAAGCAAATTTAGAAGAAATTTGTCAAGAAAATTTTAAATACACTCATTTTTTAGATGATAAAAATTTAAGTCTAAGTGTAGCAAGTGGATCTTTTGGAATAGAAAAAACTATCATTGCTCCTTGTTCGATTTCAAGTTTAGCAAAAATTCACGCTGGTTTTGCAGACACTCTTTTAATGCGTGCTGCAGCAGTGGCCTTAAAAGAAAGAAAAAAACTCATCTTAGGCGTACGTGAAATGCCTTTTTCTACTTTAAATTTAGAACATATGTTAAAACTTAGCCAAATGGGAGTTATTATCGCACCTCCTATTATCGCAAGTTATTCTAAAGCAAACAATCTAGAACAAATGGAAAATTTTATCGTAGGTAAATGGCTAGATCTTTTAGAAATAAAACACAATTTATATGAAAAATGGCAAAATTTTTAGTTTAAATTTGTTATATTTTTAAAAAAAATTGGAGCAAAAATGACTTGTTTATATCCTGGGACTTTTGATCCTATTACCAACGGACATTTGGATGTTATCAAACGAGCTTTAAAAATTTTTGATGAAGTCATCGTTGCCATAGCAAAAAGTGAACATAAAAAACCTTGCTATGATTTAGAAAAACGCAAAGAACTAGCCCTGCTTGCAACACAAAATTTAAAAAATGTTAAAATCATTGCTTTTGATAATTTACTTGTAGATTTAGCCAAAGAATTAAAAGTTAATACTATAATCCGTGGACTTAGAGCGGTGAGTGATTTTGAATACGAATTGCAAATTGACTATGCAAATCACGCACTTTGGGAAGATATGGAAACCATTTATCTTATGCCAAGTCTAAAACATGCTTTTATTTCAAGTTCTATTGTTCGCTCTATAGTAGCACATGGGGGTGATGTAAGTTCTCTTGTTCCAAAAGAAATTCTACCTTTTTTAAAGGATCAATCTTGTATGTAGTTTTTGAAGGTATTGACTGCGTAGGAAAAAGTACGCAAATTTCACTTTTAAAAGAAATTTATAAAGACGCCATTTTCACACTCGAACCTGGCGGAACAGAACTTGGAAAACATTTAAGAGAAATTTTACTTAATAAAACTCATCCTATTAGCAAAAGAGCTGAACTCTTGCTTTTTTTAGCTGATCGTGCTCAACATTTTGAAGAAATCTTAAAAACCAATCAAAACAAACTCATTATTAGCGATAGAAGTTTTATTTCAGGCATGGCTTATGCCAAAGATTTTGAAAACGATTTGCTTTTTGCTTTAAATAGTTTTGCTTTAGAAAATTTTTTTCCACAAAAAATTATCTTTTTAAAAGGAGATGTAAACCTTATCCAAGAACGTCTCAGTCAAAAAGAACTAGATAGCATAGAAAAACGTGGCATTGAGTATTTTTTAAGCATACAAGATAAACTCGAAAAAGTGCTTTATTTTTTAAAAGAAAAAATTTCTATAGAAATTTTAACACTTGACGCAAAAGAAAGTAAAGAAAAATTACACCAACAAATAAAGGAATTTTTACAATGATTAACGCTTTAAAAGGAATGAAAGATTTATTAGATAAAGATGCATATTATTATGAAAAAGTGATTAAAATCTGTGAAGAAGTAGCTAAAAACTATAGCTTTACTTTTATCAACACACCGCATTTAGAACTTTGCACCCTTTTTAAAAGAAGCGTAGGAGAAAGTTCTGATATAGTAGGCAAAGAAATGTATGAATTTATCGATAAAGGCGAAAATCATGTTTGCATGCGTCCTGAAGGAACTGCTGGGGTGGTGCGTGCCTATATAGAAAAAAAACTCGATAAAAACACTAGTGTGAAAAGATGGTTTTATCATGGTTCCATGTTCCGCTATGAAAGACCCCAAAAGGGACGCTTAAGAGAATTTCATCAATTTGGCGTTGAAAGTTTTGGAAACGCAAGCGTTTATGAAGATGCAAGTATTATTTTAATGTTAGTAGAAATTTTTTCACGCTTAGATATTAAATTTAGACTACTGATTAACTCTTTAGGTTGTTTAGAATGTATGCCAAAATATCGTGAAAATTTGATACATTTTTTAGATAGCAAAAAAGGTTTTTGCGAGGATTGTTTGCGTAGAAAAAACTTAAATCCCATTCGTGTTTTAGACTGTAAAAATGAGCATTGTCAAAGCTTACTTAATGATGTTCCGCTTTTAAATCAAAATTTATGCTCATCTTGCCAAAAAGACTTTGAAATTTTACAAAGCGTTTTAAAAGAAAACGGAGTGGATTTTGAAGTGGATTCTAAACTTGTTAGAGGGCTTGATTACTACTCTAAAACGGCTTTTGAATTCATTAGCGATGAAATTGGTGCAAAAGCTGCTATTGCTGGGGGCGGAAGATATGATAGACTTATTGAATACCTTGATGGAAAAAGTGGTTTTGGTGTAGGTTTTGCCATGGGTATAGAAAGAATTATAGCTATTTTAGAACAAAAAGAAGAAAAGGTTCAAAGAGAAGGAATTTATCTTTGTGCTATGGATGAAATTTATATCCAAAAACTTTTGCATATCGCTACAAATTTAAGAAAAGAACATAAAGTGCTTTTAAGCTATGAAGCAAGAAAACTAGCTAAACATCTTGAAAACGCGGATAAAAATAATGCTGAAATTTTTCTTTGTATGGGAGAAAATGAAGCACAAAATGAAAGTTTGTTTTATAAAAATTTAGCAAAAAAAGAAGAAAAAATGATTAAAATTTCAGACTTAAAGAAGGTTTTATAATGGATTATGGTATTGATATTTGGGGAAATGAAAATTTCATTATCAAAAATGGTAAAGTTTGTATCAATCATGAGAAAAAACCTGCTATTATTGATATAGTTAAAGAATTAAGAGATGATGGATACAAGGGACCTTTACTTTTAAGATTTCCTCATCTTATTCAAAAACAAATTGAAAATATTTACGGAAATTTCAATAAAGCAAGAAAAGAATTTGGCTATAAAGGAGGATTTAACGCTGTTTATCCTTTAAAGGTAAATCAATACCCTGGTTTTGTAAAAAATCTTGTAAAGCTTGGAAAAGACTATAACTACGGACTTGAAGCAGGTTCTAAAGCAGAGCTTTTACTCGCTATGGCTTATAATAATGAAGGTGCACCTATTACAGTAAATGGCTTTAAAGATAGAGAACTTATCAATATAGGCTTTATCGCAGCTGAAATGGGACATAATATCACTTTAACCATAGAAGGACTTAATGAACTTGAAGCTATCATAGACATAGCCAAAGAACGCTTTAAACCCAAACCAAATATAGGCTTACGTGTGCGTTTGCATTCTGCTGGAGTTGGAATTTGGGCAAAAAGCGGTGGGATTAATTCTAAATTTGGACTTACATCCACTGAACTCATAGAAGCAGTAAATTTACTCAAAGAAAACAAACTTTTAGAACAATTTACCATGATTCACTTTCATCTAGGCTCACAAATTACCGAAATTCATCCTTTAAAAAAAGCCTTAAACGAAGCAGGAAATATTTACACAGAACTTAGAAAAATGGGAGCTAAAAATCTAAAAGCTATCAATCTTGGTGGCGGTTTAGCTGTGGAATACTCACAATTTAAAAATGAAAAAAGTAGAAATTATACCTTAAGGGAATACGCTAACGATGTAGTTTTTATCCTAAAAAATATAGCTGAACAAAAAAAAGATTTAGAGCCTGATATTTTCATAGAAAGCGGACGTTTTGTAGCAGCCAATCATGCTGTTTTAATCGCTCCTGTATTAGAACTTTTTTCTCAAGAATACGCAGAAAACAAACTCATACTTAAAAAACAAAATCCAAAACTTATCGATGAGCTTTATGATCTTTATAAAAGCATAAAACCTTCCAATGCTTTAGAATACTTGCACGATAGCATAGATCATTTAGAGAGTATTCTAACTCTTTTTGATTTGGGCTATGTGGATTTACAAGATCGTTCCAATGCTGAAATTTTAACTCATTTGATTACGAAAAAAGCCATCTTGCTTTTAGGCGATAAACAAAATCCTGCGGATTTACTTGCCATACAAGATGAAGTGCAAGAAAGGTATTTGGTAAATTTTTCACTCTTTCAAAGCATACCCGATTTTTGGGGCTTAGAACAGAATTTCCCCATCATGCCCCTTGATCGCTTAGATGAAGAACCGACTCGAAGTGCAAGTATTTGGGATATAACCTGCGATAGCGATGGAGAAATTTCATATTCTAAAGATAAACCTTTATTTTTACACGATGTAGATGTAGAAAAAGAAAATTATTTTCTAGGGTTTTTTCTTGTAGGTGCCTATCAAGAAGTACTTGGAATGAAACACAATCTTTTTACTCATCCCACTGAAGCTATTATAAGTATCAATGAAAAAGGCTATGAAGTTGAGGGGATTATAGAAGCACAATCCATACTTGATGCCTTAGAAGATTTAGACTATGATATACACGCTATCATGGATATACTTAATGAACGCATAAGTAATTCTAAGCTTGTCAATGACAAGCAAAAAAAGCATATTTTAGGTGAACTTTATCTTTTCTTAAATGATAATGGTTATTTAAAAAGCATAGGAGTTTAGATGAATTTTTGGGGTATTATAAAAGAAGATTTTTCTCAACCAAAGGTGCAAGATCCAGCTTTTAATTCTTCTATAGAACTTTTTTTTAATTACCCTGGAGTATGGGCTGTAGTAAATTACCGCTTTGCACATTTTTTTTACATAAGAAATTTTAAACGCATTGCTAGAATGATTAGCGGAATTTCCCAATTTTTAACTGGAGTAGATTTACACCCTGGTGCAGAACTTGGAAGGCGTGTTTTTATAGATCATGCCAATGGAGTGGTTATAGGCCAAACAGCAATCATAGAAGATGATGTTTTGATTTATCAAGGCGTTACTTTAGGCGGAACAAGTCTTGAAAAAGGCACTAAACGTCATCCAACCATAAAAAAAGGAGTGATCATAGGTTCAGGCGCAAAAATACTTGGCAATATCACCATAGGAGAAAATGCCAAAATAGGCTCAAATGCTGTAGTGGTTAAAGATGTAGGTGCAAATTTAACTGCCGTTGGAATTCCTGCTTATATTATCGAAGAGCGTAAAAATAAAAACATTAGAGCCATAGATGCAAATTGCGATGATAAATTAGAAAAGCTAGAAAATAAAATTTTAGAACTTGAAAATCTTATATTAAAACGACCTGAATCACAAAAATAATAATTTTTATAATACATAAAATTATATGTATTATTATGCGTATTAATTTTTCCTAAAAATTAATACAAATTTTCACATTTATTGAATTTTATAACTCATTTTTAAATTAAATTTATTACAAAAATGCAATTTTCTGCTAAAATTAAACAAAAATTATTAAGGATTGAAAAATGCTTACAAAAAGATCTCAAGTTTTAGAAGAATCTATCACTTTAGCTATCACCGCACTTGCCAATGAACTTAAAGCTAAAGGCGAGGATATCATTAGTTTTTCAGCAGGCGAACCTGATTTTGACACACCGCAAACCATCAAAAATGCCGCTATAAGTGCTATTGAAAAAGGATGTGGAAAATACACTGCTGTTGCGGGAATTCCTGAAGTATTAAAAGCTATTCAAATCAAATTTAAAAAAGATAATAATCTTGATTATGAAACAAGCGAAATTATCACCAATGTAGGCGCAAAACACTCTCTTTTTGAATGTATAGAATGTTTAGTAGAAAAAGATGATGAAGTCATTATCCCTAGTCCTTACTGGGTAAGCTATCCTGAAATGGTAAAATTTGCAGGTGGAAAACCTGTATTTATAGAAGGCTTAGAAGAAAATGGCTTTAAAATTACCGCTGAACAATTAAAAAAAGCTATCACAGCTAAAACCAAGGTTTTAATGCTAAATTCTCCTTCAAATCCTGTGGGATCGATTTATTCTAAAGAAGAATTAACTCAAATTGCTAAAATTCTAGAAGGAACGCAAATTACTGTTTTAAGTGATGAAATGTATGAAAAACTTCGCTATGATGGTTTTGATTTTGTAGCTTTTGCAAGTGTAAGCGAAGACGCTTTAAAACGCACTGTGACCATTAACGGACTTAGTAAATGTGGAGCTATGCCAGGATGGCGTTTTGGCTATATGGCAAGCAAAAATAAAGCCCTAATTTCAGCTGTTAAAAGACTTCAAGGACAAAGCACTTCAAATATTTGCTCCATTACTCAACATGCAGCCATTCCTGCTTTAAATGGAAAATGTGATAAAGATATAGAAAAAATGCGTCAAGCCTTTGAAAAACGCCGTAACTTAGCTTTAGATATGCTTAAACAAATCCCAAATATCAGTGTTTATAAACCAGAAGGTGCTTTTTATCTTTTTGTAAATATACAAAAAATAGAAAAAGATTCTATGAAATTTTGCCAAAAATTACTTGAACAAGAAAAAGTTGCCGTTGTTCCAGGCATAGGTTTTGGCACGGATGGATACTTTAGACTTTCTTATGCCACAAGCGATGAACTCATCGAAAAAGGTTTAGAAAGAATAGCAAATTTCATTGCTTCTTATTAAGCCCTAAAGCCTTAAAATTACTTTAAGGCTTTTTAAGCACAGCATTTACTCTTTGAATACTATCTGATTTATTTAAACTCAATCTTATTATAGAATTTTCTAATCCACCTAAAGAATGCGCTACATTTGCCTCTAGGCTTATCATATCTAAAGCATTTAATTCAAATTTTTCCTTTTCCACTTCAAACCAAATTTTACCGCTTAAAACTTGAATATGTATAGCAAAAGGAGCTTTATGCTCTTTCATCACACTATCTTTAGCTAATAAAATTTGAATTTCTTTACCTTTTTCATTGTCAATTAAAACATTGATTTTTACTTCTTTTGGGCTAAATTCCGCCCTATTCCATTGAATAATTTTCACAAAATCTCCTTTTTTAGTTTTATAAAACTATAGCAAAAACCAAAATATAGATTATAAACTTGTGTTAATTTATCCTTCTTTTCACCAAAAATCCTGTTTAAATTTAGCCCTTATTTCATAAGCCTCGCCCATTTTTGGTGTGATAAGGGGTAAATCTAAATTTTTATAAAGAAATTTTACTACTTCATTCCACGCGTGAGTTCCTGCTAAAAATCTCCCCCAATGTATAGGCATGACAGCTTTTGCATTAAGATCTTTTGCTTCTTTTAAAATTTGCTCAGGAAAAGAGTGCGAATATGGCCAAGCGATATTAAACTGTCCACTTTCAAGACAAGCTAAGTCAAAACCTCCAAAATACTCACCTATTTTTTTAAAATGTGTAAAATACCCTCCATCTGCACTAAAAAACACTCTCTTACCTACACTTAAAAATTCCATCACAAAAGAAGCCCAAAGGGTTTTGTTTTTACCATCTCCCCTACTTGAACTGTGTTGTGCAGGTGTTGCAATGATTTTTAAATCATCAAATTCTATTCCACTCCACCAATCAAGCTCTATGATTTTTTTCTCACTCACCCCATAACTTTTTAGATAATTTCCCACTTTTAAAGGAGTAATAAAAATTTTAGCCTTATCTTTTAAAGCTTTTACACTCTTAGCATCTAAATGATCAAAATGCGAATGCGTGATAATCACAGTAAAAATTTTATTAAAATCATTTACATTATAAACAGGAGCATTTTTAAAAGCCTTGTTGATAAAAAAAATAGGCGAAGCATGAGTGTTAAAAATAGGATCAATCAAAATTTTATATTCTTTAAAACTTATAAAAAGCGAAGAATGTCCAAGCCAAGCAATATGCGAGGTGCTAAAATCACTCAAATCAGGCTTAAAAAAAGGCAATTTAAAAGAAGGAATGGCGTTTTTTGGGTAAAGATAATAATACCTCAAAATTTCTTTAAAAGACACTTTAGGAGTTATAAAACTTTGCTCGTTTTCATTAAGAAAAAATTCATATTTTCTACCCTGCACTTTTTTAGCTTTTGATCGTTGCGCATTAGAAATATCAAAGGTTTTAAATGATAAATTCAAATTTTTCCTTTTATGTTTATCAAGATTATATCTAAAAAGTTTTTAGACTAATTTTATTTTATTGCTAAGTTTTTAGTTTGCTTGTGTTAAAATAAGTAAATTAAATACTAGGTAAAATGATGCAAAAAGAGAATTTATATAAATTAGACAAAATAATTCAAGAAATTGATTTTATATTTGAACAAACTAAAGGCGAACTTGTGCAAGCTTTAAAAAATGAAACCAAACAAAAAGCTATTTTCATGTCCCTAATCAATATTAAAGAAACAATAAAAAATATTCAAGATAGCGAAGATACTGAAGTTATGGTAATTTTTCGCGAAGAAGATATGAAAAGACTCTCAAAAAGTAGAAATATTGCGGCTCATAATAGTCAAGCTATGGATTTAAATATCGTAACAAACCTTATTCGCTATGATTTGCCAAAGCTCAAACAAAATATTGTTAATTTTAAAAATAATCCACATAATTTCAATTTTATTTCAAAAGAAAAAAACACCAAGAAAAAAATACTAAAACCACTGGAAGTATTGATTATTTTTTTATTTATATGTATTTTATCTTGCATTGTTTTTATCACCTACTTTTTACTTAATAAATCTTCTAAAAATATAAGACAAGAAAATTCTTCGTATAGCTTTCATACAAACTATTTTTATTCCCTAGAACCTTTTACTCTTAACCTATCACAATCTGGCAGACAAAAATATATACATTGTGCTATTGATTTGGAATTAACAGGTAAGATTTCTTCAGAAAATTTTACAAGAATTTTGCCTGTTATTAGAGATATCATTATTCAAACCATTCTAGCAAAAGAAATACAAGAAAATGAATTATCTGATTTTAAATTAGAACTTCAAAGAGAATTGCTTAAAAAAATCAATGAAAAATTAGGTAGTAAGCTAATAAAAGGATTATATTTTAAAGATTTTGTCATTTCCTAAAAATTTTTAAAAAATTTTCAAGCCTTTTAAAAAGGCTTGAATGAAGATTTTGAAAGATTACTCAACTTCAGCGTCGATTACATCGTCATCTTTTTTCTTTTTATCGTTCGCTGCATTTGGCTCATCTTTTTTATACATATTTTCAGCTAACTTATGAGAAACTTCACTTAAAGCTTTCATTTTGCTTTCAATCTCTTCTTTGCTTGCATTTTGATTTTTCAAGGTCTCGCGCAAATCATCAAGAGCCTTTTGGATATTTTCTTTATCAGCAGTGGCAACTTTTTCACCCAACTCACTTAAAGATTTTTCTACTTGATGAGCCAAGCTATCAGCTGCATTTCTAGCATCTACAGCTTCTTTGCGTTTTTTATCTTCTTCTTTGTGAAGTTCAGCATCTTTTACCATGTTGTTAATTTCTTCTTCGCTAAGTCCGCTTGAACCTGTGATTTTGATCTCTTGAGCCTTACCTGTTGCTTTATCTTTTGCACTAACAGTTAAAATACCATTTGCATCGATATCAAAAGTAACTTCGATTTGTGGCATACCGCGTGGTGCTGGTGGAATTCCTTCAAGATTAAAATTTCCTAAAGATTTATTATCACGACTAAATTCTCTTTCCCCTTGTAAAACATTGATAGTTACAGCACTTTGATTATCTTCAGCGGTTGAGAAAACTTGCTCTTTTTTAGTTGGAATAGTTGTACCTTTTTCGATAATCTTAGTCATTACCCCGCCTAGAGTTTCTATACCCAAAGAGAGCGGAGTAACATCAAGTAAAAGCACATCTTTAACATCGCCTTTTATAACCGCACCTTGAATCGCCGCACCAATAGCTACAACTTCATCAGGATTTACAGACTTGTTAAGATCTTTATTAAAGGCTTTTTTCACTTCTTCTTGCACTAAAGGAACACGAGTAGAGCCTCCTACCATAACAATTTCTTTAATCTCATCTTTTTTAAGCCCTGCGTCACTTACTACTTCATTGATTTTAGTGATGGTTTCAGCCACTAAAGAATCAATCATACCTTCAAATTTAGCTCTAGTAAGTTTTTTAACCAAATGTTTTGGCCCACTTGCATCTGCTGTGATAAATGGTAAATTAATTTCAGTTTCATTAGCTGAGCTTAATTCTTTTTTAGCATTTTCCGCTGCTTCTTTCAAGCGTTGTAAAGCCATAACATCATTTTTAAGATCTATGCCTGTTTCATCTTTAAATTCATTAGCTAGAAAATCTATAAGTTTATTATCAAAATCATCGCCACCTAAGAAAGCATTACCACCCGTTGCTAAAACTTCTACTACATTATCGCCAGTTTCAAGCACGGTAACGTCAAAAGTTCCCCCACCTAGATCATAAACCACGATTTTTTCACTATCTTTTTTATCAAGTCCATAAGCTAGAGCTGCTGAAGTAGGCTCGTTGATAATTCTTAATACATTAAGTCCTGCTATTGTTCCTGCTTCTTTTGTCGCTTTTCTTTGCGCATCGTTAAAATATGCAGGCACAGTAATAACCGCATCTACAACACTCTCGCCTAAGAAAGCTTCAGCATCTTCTTTTAGTTTCATTAAAACTTTTGCTGAAATTTCTTGCGGAGTATAAATTTTACCTGCGATCTCAATCGCACAAGCACCATTTCTTTCAGTGATATGATAAGGAAGTCTTGTTTTAGCTTCTTTAGCCGCGTCTTCATTGATCATCAAACCCATAATTCTTTTAATAGAATAAATAGTTTTTTCAGGGTTAGTCACCGCTTGGCGTTTTGCACTATCTCCTACTAAAACCTCGCCTTTATCTGTAAAAGCTACCACAGAAGGAGTTGTATTTTTACCTTCTTTATTTGGGATTACTTTACTCTCACCACGTTCATACACAGCAACACAAGAATTGGTTGTTCCTAAATCTATACCTATAACTTTACTCATTTTTTATCCTTTTTATTAAAATTTATTTTGCTACACTAACTTTAGTTGGGCGGATTACGCGATCGGCTATTTTATAGCCTTTTTGAAGCACGGTAACCACTTCACCACTTTGATGATTTTCACTATCTACATGAAACATTGCCTCATGTAAATTTGGATCGAACTCTTTTTCTTCTTTAATAAGAGCCACTCCATGCTTTTCAAGTTTTTTAAGAAACAAATCTAAAGTGTTTTGCACTCCTTCTTTGATTTTTAAGCTAATTTCATCATGGCATTCGACATTGATAGCTGCTTCTAAAGCATCTAAAACATCAAGCAAATCCTTTGCAAAACTTTCATTTGCATAAGCCATAGCGCTTAGCTTTTCTTTTTCCATTCTTTTTTTAATATTTTCAAATTCAGCGTTTGCACGCATATATTTGTCTTTTAATTCATCATAGTCTTTTTGCAATTTGTTTTGCTCAACATCTTCGATATTTTGCAAATTCTCATCTTGCAAATGTTCAGAATTTTCTGCGTTTTCGTTTTCAAATTCTTGCTTTTGCTCGCTCACGCCGCCTCCTTTATGTATTGTAATATTTTTTTATAATCCGTATAAACACTACCTGCTAAGATAATATTTACATCTTCGCCCAAAAACTGCGCATCCACCTTAAGCCCCATAAAACCTTCTTTAAATAAAGGTTCAAATTCAAGACTTTCTTTAAAATAACGATGAACTCCGCAATCTAAGAGCTTAACAAATTCATCATTTTGATAAATTTGATAAGCTCTTTCTTCATTACTTCTATAGCAAATCAAATTTTGTCTTAAGCTAGCTATTTTTTCTACAAGATCCATAAAATGAACTCTCAAAGCTATTTTTTCTATACTAAAAAGATCTAATCCTATAAGACTTTGTAAAAAATTCCATGCTTCTTTTTCATATTTTAAAACGAGCTCTTCTTCTTTAAAATCAAGCACTATAAACTTAGCATTTAGATCAAGCGCTTCTTTAAGTACTAAGCTTCTACCACCATAAACAAGACAATAAATTTCAAATTCTTTACTCAACTCTTTTAAAAAATTCTCACTTTTGATATTGATATCTTGATCTTGTTCTTTTTTCCAAAAACTTTGCCAATAATTTTGCATTGTCAAAATAGTAGGAATTCTACCGCTACTTATATGAAGCTGAGTGATCAACCCTTCGTCGCTAAGTCTTTTAAGATAGACGCGTATAGTTGAAGCAGGGATACAAAGATTTAAATTTAATTCATTTGAACCAATAGGAACATTATCCAAAAGATAAGTTTGGATGATAGAATCTAAAATCAAATCCTTTTTATCTCGGCTTTTCATAGCTCTTTCCTTAAATTTTTAGCACTCTATTTTTTGATTGCTAGAAGTATTATACAACATTGAGTGTTATTTTGTCAAGTATAAATATAAAAAAATATACTTAATTTTATTTAGTCTATATGACTAAACTTTTATTAGTTATTTTTTATAAAAATACAATATATCAAAATAAAAAATAACAATACACTTTACAAGATAATTATAAAAACTAAGCCCAAATTTTAATTAAATCAGCTATTTTTCCATAACTTGTAGAATTTGTATCAAAATAAGTTTGCTTCATTTCGTTGACAATTTCACTAAGATTGTTATAATTAAGTTTAGTTGCATCTTCAGGTTTTAAACCTAGCATTTTTGCACTTCTTTGTTTGAATAAATCAACAAAACCTTCATAGAAAATTTTAAATTTATCCAGATTAAAAACAAGTTTTTTATTACCAGTTTCTTTATCTTCAACTTCATCAAAAATTTTATCAGATAATTGCATTTTAAGTAGAGATTTTTCATCTTCACTTAAATCATCATATTTTACACCTTTACCTAATTTATCCAAGATATCTTTAATTTCTATTGTATTAGTTTGATTAAATTTAGTTAAAGTTAACATACCTACACTTTCAGTCCATCCAGAATTTGGAGCTTTGGTTTTTACTGCTTGCATGCCAGTTTCGCTAAAACTAAGCTTCCCATTAAAATCTCCATCTTTTCTTATCATTTTATCAAGCTCTAAACCTATAGTTCTACCAGCATAATCTGTATCCTTGGTATCATCTGGGCGCATTTCTCTAAAATCTTTTTCAAAACCAAATAGAGTATCCACGCTACCATTTAATTGTGTATAAGATTGCACAAAAAGTCCTAAATTTGTTTCCTGTGCTACAAAACCACTTTTCGTATCTTCAAGTTCATAATCTTCTAAATATCCATCATTATTTCTATCACTAGCCACATAAGCTCTAGTATATGCTATATCAGCATACCATCCAGACACGAAATTTTCAGCTTTTCCACTTAATATATATGATCCATCAAGTCTTTTAGTCATATCTTCTTTGTCAAATTCAATCCCCATTTTATTAATAGCTGTTGAACTTAAAGCACTACGAACGAGTTTATTTGTAATAGGATCTCTAAAATATATAGTAGTCATACCTCTTTCAGCTTTTTTTACTTTATCACTTACCTTTTGATTGAAAACTTTTTCATCTTCTAATCTTTGAAGCATAGTTTGAGCTACATCTGTTTTTTGCTCTTGAAATGAAGAGGAATTTTCGTCTTTTTCATTAAGAATATTTGGTTTTAAATTCAACTTAAAAGATTTGTATACACTAGCTTGCTGAGAAGATTTAGATATGGGTTGAAAATGATTAAGAAATTTTATAAAATCCATTTTGATGCCTTCAAATTTTCGACATCTTTTCAAAAATATTGCTAATATATTTTATTTAATTTTAACTTATAAAATTTTAAATTTTATCCTCTATTATTTTCCAAACCCCTAAAAACACCCTATTCTCTCTAAAAACCCTAACCAGCAACAAACTCTTTTTTAAACACTATTCTAAGTGTCATCTAAAACAACAATAAAAATAAACATAGGATTTATATATAAAGTAAGTAATGAAGACATTTAACAAGTCCGCAATGAGCTACTTTCCCCCTGCCAGTAAGGCGTAGTATCATCACCCACGATGTGCTTAGCTTCTTGGTTCGGGATGGAGCAAGGCGTTTCCACATCTGTATAATCACGGACATTGTTATTTAAATATTCTTTGAAAGATTGAATTTAAAAAATAAAGCTTAATCTTTTTATTTCTTTACTTTTTTCTTTATTCTCTTTCTTCTTTTGTTTTTCTTTCTTCTTTACTTATCTTTTATCTTTGATAAGTTTTTATATAGAATACTTAAAAAACAATGTTAAGAGCAAGTTCTAATATAAACTTTACTTGAAAGATTTTATTAGCTTAAAAACATAATGTTTATATAAATATTTCATATAAAACATTCAAAGCTTTATAAAAACCTTAACAAGGAAGTGATGCTTTATTAAAGATAAGCCAAACGCTCTATTAGTACTGGTCAGCTAAAGGACTTTCATCCATTACACACCCAGCCTATCAAACTAGTAGTCTTCTAGAGAGCTTAGAGAAGATTCATCTTAGAGTTGGCTTCACGCTTAGATGCTTTCAGCGTTTATCCTTTCCAAACTTAGCTACGCTGCGATGCTCTTGGCAGAACAACAGCTACACCAGTGGTTTGTTCAACCCGGTCCTCTCGTACTAGGGTCAAATCTCTTCAATCTTCTTACGCCCACGGCAGATAGGGACCGAACTGTCTCACGACGTTCTGAACCCAGCTCGCGTACCGCTTTAAATGGCGAACAGCCATACCCTTGGGACCTGCTCCAGCCCCAGGATGCGATGAGCCGACATCGAGGTGCCAAACCTCCCCGTCGATGTGAGCTCTTGGGGGAGATCAGCCTGTTATCCCCGGGGTACCTTTTATCCTTTGAGCGATGGCCCTTCCACACAGAACCACCGGATCACTAAGACCGACTTTCGTCTCTGCTTGACTTGTATGTCTTGCAGTTAAGCTGGCTTATACCTTTATACTCTACGAACGATTTCCAACCGTTCTGAGCCAACCTTTGTAAGCCTCCGTTATTATTTGGGAGGCGACCGCCCCAGTCAAACTACCCACCAGACATTGTCCCACTTGAGGATAACTCAAGCTGGTTAGCTACCCAAATAAGAAAGAGTGGTATCTCAACAACGGCTCATATACAACTGGCGTCATATACTCAAAGCCTCCCACCTATCCTGCACATTCTTATCCAAGTAGCAGTGTCAAGCTGTAGTAAAGGTCCACGGGGTCTTTCCGTCTTGCCGCGGGTAGGAGGAATTTTCACCTCCACTACAATTTCACTGGATCCCTCTTTGAGACAGCTCCCATCTCGTTACGCCATTCATGCAGGTCGGTATTTAACCGACAAGGAATTTCGCTACCTTAGGACCGTTATAGTTACGGCCGCCGTTTACTCGGGCTTCGATCAAGAGCTTCGCTAATGCTAACCCCATCAATTAACCTTCGAGCACCGGGCAGGCGTCACACCCTATACATCCTCTTACGAGTTAGCAGAGTGCTGTGTTTTTGGTAAACAGTCGGGAGGGACTCTTTGTTGTAAGTTTCTTCGCTTTCGGAGTAAATCCTAGTACGAAGCTAACCACACCTTATACCGAAGATACGGTGCTATTTTGCAGAGTTCCTTAAAGAGAGTTCTTCCACGCGCCTTAGAATACTCATCCCACCCACCTGTGTCGGTTTACGGTACGGGCAACATTAGCTAAACTTAGAAACTTTTCTTGGCTCGACGGCATCAGGGGTTCTTCTATCCATCCGAAGATTTCAAAAAGCCTTTCAGTTCTCGGAGTGTTCTTATACGGATTTGCCTGTATAAGCTCCTACGACCTTAGACTAGCACTTCCATCCGCTAGCCCCCTTAGCCCTAAGCGTCCTTCCATCGCACACTAATGTTGGTATTGGAATATTAACCAATTTGCCATCGTCTACCCCTTTCGGACTCGACTTAGGACCCGACTAACCCTACGATGACGAGCATCGCGTAGGAAACCTTGGGTTTACGGCGTTAATGATTCTCACATTAATTATCGCTACTCATGCCTGCATGCTCACTTCTATTCGCTCCAGCACTCCTTACCGGTATACCTTCGACGCAAATAGAACGCTCTCCTACCACTTGCACACAACTTAAACTACTTAACTTTAGCCTAAGAATATTTTTATTGATTTTACTAAGTTTTATTTCTATCTTTACTCTATAAAAATCAGTAAAAATATAACTTAAAACATATAACTTAGTTTTTTATATTCTCAACTTAAATAATCTAAGTTGTGTGCAAGTCTACAGCTTCGGTACTTACTTTAGCCCCGTTATATTTTCCGCGCAAAATCACTAGACCAGTGAGCTATTACGCTTTCTTTAAAGGATGGCTGCTTCTAAGCCAACCTCCTGGTTGTTTAAGTAACTTCACATCGTTTTCCACTTAAGTAAGATTTAGGGACCTTAGCTGGTAGTCTGGGTTGTTTCCCTCTTGACGACGGATTTTATCACTCGCCGCCTGACTGCTGTGATTACATATAAGGTATTCGGAGTTTGATAGGGTTTGGTACATTGGTGTATGCCCTAGCCCATTCAGTGCTCTACCCCCTTATATTACGACACAACGCTATACCTAAATATATTTCGGAGAGAACCAGCTATCACGAAGTTTGATTGGCCTTTCACCCCTATCCACAAGTCATCCCGGGGCTTTTCAACGCCTATGGGTTCAGTCCTCCACTAGTTCTTACACTAGCTTCAACTTGCTCATGGATAGATCACTTCGTTTCGGGTCTGCAGCATCTGACTAAGCGCCCTATTCAGACTCGCTTTCGCTACGGCTTCGCGTTTGCTTAACCTTGCCAGACACCACAACTCGCAGGCTCATTATGCAAAAGGCAGTCCATCACACTGTATTGCTACATAGTGCTCTGAATGATTATAAGCAAATGGTTTCAGGTTCTATTTCACTCTGATCACCTCAGTTCTTTTCACCTTTCCCTCACGGTACTTGTGCACTATCGATCTGGTATTAGTATTTAGGGTTGGATCGTGGTCGACCCAGATTCAGACAGGATTCCTCGTGTCCCGCCCTACTCAGGATACTGCTAGCTAAGCTTTGTTTTTCGCATACGGGACTATCACCCTCTATGGCTATACTTTCCAGAATGTTCTGCTAAACTCAGCTCTTGCACATTGCAGTCCTACAACCCCCAGTGCAAGCACTGGGTTTGCCCTCTTGCGCTTTCGCTCGCCGCTACTGACGCAATCTCTATTGATTTCTTTTCCTGAGGGTACTAAGATGTTTCAATTCCCCTCGTTCGCTCCTATATAGGTAATGTATATCTCTATACATTGGGTTGCCCCATTCGGAAATCTACGGATCAAAGCTTCTTGACAGCTCCCCGTAGCTTATCGCAGTCTAGTACGTCCTTCATCGCCTTTACCAGTCAAGGCATCCACCATTCGCTCTTAGTAGCTTACCTTTTGATGTTCTTTTAGCAGATGAGCAAAGCTCATCCTAAAGAACCAAAGCTAAAGGCCTACCCCGCCAACCTAAAAGATATTAGGCTTAAAACGAAATAAACTAAACATTCATTAAAAAATTAATGTAGATAAAGCTTCAATTCTTAATCGCTAAAAAAACAATTTGCATAAAAGTTAGATATAACCTAACTTCTACCTTTTTTATTGATTCTAAAACGCATCACTTCCTTGTTAAAGTTTTTATGATAAGACTTCTTTATCTTAAGACGGAAAGCATTCAAACACTTAATATAGAACTAAATGATTTAGTCTTAACTAAGCTGTGAGTTTGAAACTTGTCTTTAATTTACAAATCTTAAATCTAATATTCTCTTTATTATAGAAATAAAGATAATTAAAAGATATAAGTTAAACCAAAGAAAAGATAAATAGGTTTTATCCTTTAACAAGTCCTGTAAAATTGTTTTTATTAAAACTTGCTTGTGACTCTTAACAATGATAATTAAAAAGAACATTTAGGTTTAAAACCTAAAGGAAGTATATATATATATTAATATAATCATTATAAATATAAATACATAATGTATATGCTACTTATATCTATTTAAAGTATATTCTTTTATAGCTAAAGATAAAAATAAATCTAAGTATAGAGTTTATATTTTATATTTAATCTACTTTATATACTTGCTTTAGATTTTAAAGCTTTTTTATTCAAATCTTTTTTATGGTGGGCCTAACAAGACTTGAACTTGTGACCTCACCCTTATCAGGGGTGCACTCTAACCAGCTGAGCTATAGGCCCTTAATAAATGGTGGAGAATAGCGGGATCGAACCGCTGACCTCCTGCGTGCAAAGCAGGCGCTCTCCCAGCTGAGCTAATTCCCCATAAACAATTAGCTTTATCATCAATCTTTGAAATCTAAACAAGAATCAATTGAGTTTATATATTGAAGTAATAGTGGTGAGACTTATTACTTTGTACTCTAGAAAGGAGGTGATCCAACCGCAGGTTCTCCTACGGTTACCTTGTTACGACTTCACCCCAGTCGCTGATTCCACTGTGGACGGTAACTAGTTTAGTATTCCGGCTTCGAGTGAAATCAACTCCCATGGTGTGACGGGCGGTGAGTACAAGACCCGGGAACGTATTCACCGTAGCATGGCTGATCTACGATTACTAGCGATTCCGGCTTCATGCTCTCGAGTTGCAGAGAACAATCCGAACTGGGACATATTTTATAGATTTGCTCCACCTCGCGGTATTGCGTCTCATTGTATATGCCATTGTAGCACGTGTGTCGCCCTGGGCATAAGGGCCATGATGACTTGACGTCGTCCACACCTTCCTCCTCCTTACGAAGGCAGTCTATTTAGAGTGCTCGGCCGAACCGTTAGCAACTAAATACGTGGGTTGCGCTCGTTGCGGGACTTAACCCAACATCTCACGACACGAGCTGACGACAGCCGTGCAGCACCTGTCTCTAAGTTCTAGCAAGCTAGCACCCTCATATCTCTATAAGGTTCTTAGGATATCAAGCCCAGGTAAGGTTCTTCGCGTATCTTCGAATTAAACCACATGCTCCACCGCTTGTGCGGGTCCCCGTCTATTCCTTTGAGTTTTAATCTTGCGACCGTACTCCCCAGGCGGTACACTTAATGCGTTAGCTGCATTACTGAGATGACTAGCACCCCAACAACTAGTGTACATCGTTTAGGGCGTGGACTACCAGGGTATCTAATCCTGTTTGCTCCCCACGCTTTCGCGCCTTAGCGTCAGTTGAGTTCCAGCAGATCGCCTTCGCAATGGGTATTCTTGGTGATATCTACGGATTTTACCCCTACACCACCAATTCCATCTGCCTCTCCCTCACTCTAGACTATCAGTTTCCCAAGCAGTTTAATGGTTAAGCCATTAGATTTCACAAGAGACTTGATAATCCGCCTACGCGCCCTTTACGCCCAGTGATTCCGAGTAACGCTTGCACCCTCCGTATTACCGCGGCTGCTGGCACGGAGTTAGCCGGTGCTTATTCCTTAGGTACCGTCAGAATTCTTCCCTAAGAAAAGGAGTTTACGCTCCGAAAAGTGTCATCCTCCACGCGGCGTTGCTGCGTCAGGGTTTCCCCCATTGCGCAATATTCCCTACTGCTGCCTCCCGTAGGAGTCTGGACCGTGTCTCAGTTCCAGTGTGACTGATCATCCTCTCAGACCAGTTAAGCGTCATAGCCTTGGTAAGCCATTACCTTACCAACTAGCTGATACTATATAGTCTCATCCTACACCGAAAAACTTTCCCTACTCAACTTGTGTTAAGCAGGAGTATAGAGTATTAGCAGTCGTTTCCAACTGTTGTCCTCTTGTGTAGGGCAGATTAACTATACCTTACTCACCCGTGCGCCACTAATCCACTTCTAGCAAGCTAGAAGCTTCATCGTTCGACTTGCATGTATTAGGCACGCCGCCAGCGTTCACTCTGAGCCAGGATCAAACTCTCCATAATAAACCTTCTTTAGCATCAAGGCAAAGCCTTGACTAAGAAGCAAGCTAAAGGCCTACCCCGCCAACCTAATAGATAAACTACTTAGATTGTATTAAAGAGATAAACCTTATTACTTTTATAGATAGTTTAATCTTTTTCTTCAAAGAAAAAGTTATAAAAGATTAAAAGAAAAGCTTTTAATCTTTTTAAATTAGATTGAATAGATTTTACATAATTGCTTATGCCTAAATCTTTCTGGCTCAATCGATCACTTATTTAGATTTCAAAGATTGACTAATAAGATTTGAATAACAATACTAAGTTAAAAGAACAAAACAAAAAATCATTTTTAAAAGAAAAGTTTTTAAATTAAAAAACTAAGATTTATAAATAAAACTTTTTAGCTTTAAATTAAAAAATTAAGAAAGTTAAAAACTCAAATAATTTAAAAACTTAAAAAATCTAAAATAAAGTTAATTTATAAAATCTACGTAAGCTAATGAAACTTTATAATTTAAAAGATTTTAAGTCCTTTTTTCAAAAAAGGAAATGAAAGTATAACCAATTAAACTTAAAGAGGGATTAAACAATATAAATATTTGTGTAAGTATTTATATAAGTATTTGGTGGGTT
>NZ_MJXN01000085.1:0-115577 GCF_001762815.1 Campylobacter sp. BCW_6465 | reverse complement strand
AACCCACCAAATACTTATATAAATACTTACACAAATATTTATATTGTTTAATCCCTCTTTAAGTTTAATTGGTTATACTTTCATTTCCTTTTTTGAAAAAAGGACTTAAAATCTTTTAAATTATAAAGTTTCATTAGCTTACGTAGATTTTATAAATTAACTTTATTTTAGATTTTTTAAGTTTTTAAATTATTTGAGTTTTTAACTTTCTTAATTTTTTAATTTAAAGCTAAAAAGTTTTATTTATAAATCTTAGTTTTTTAATTTAAAAACTTTTCTTTTAAAAATGATTTTTTGTTTTGTTCTTTTAACTTAGTATTGTTATTCAAATCTTATTAGTCAATCTTTGAAATCTAAATAAGTGATCGATTGAGCCAGAAAGATTTAGGCATAAGCAATTATGTAAAATCTATTCAATCTAATTTAAAAAGATTAAAAGCTTTTCTTTTAATCTTTTATAACTTTTTCTTTGAAGAAAAAGATTAAACTATCTATAAAAGTAATAAGGTTTATCTCTTTAATACAATCTAAGTAGTTTATCTATTAGGTTGGCGGGGTAGGCCTTTAGCTTGCTTCTTAGTCAAGGCTTTGCCTTGATGCTAAAGAAGGTTTATTATGGAGAGTTTGATCCTGGCTCAGAGTGAACGCTGGCGGCGTGCCTAATACATGCAAGTCGAACGATGAAGCTTCTAGCTTGCTAGAAGTGGATTAGTGGCGCACGGGTGAGTAAGGTATAGTTAATCTGCCCTACACAAGAGGACAACAGTTGGAAACGACTGCTAATACTCTATACTCCTGCTTAACACAAGTTGAGTAGGGAAAGTTTTTCGGTGTAGGATGAGACTATATAGTATCAGCTAGTTGGTAAGGTAATGGCTTACCAAGGCTATGACGCTTAACTGGTCTGAGAGGATGATCAGTCACACTGGAACTGAGACACGGTCCAGACTCCTACGGGAGGCAGCAGTAGGGAATATTGCGCAATGGGGGAAACCCTGACGCAGCAACGCCGCGTGGAGGATGACACTTTTCGGAGCGTAAACTCCTTTTCTTAGGGAAGAATTCTGACGGTACCTAAGGAATAAGCACCGGCTAACTCCGTGCCAGCAGCCGCGGTAATACGGAGGGTGCAAGCGTTACTCGGAATCACTGGGCGTAAAGGGCGCGTAGGCGGATTATCAAGTCTCTTGTGAAATCTAATGGCTTAACCATTAAACTGCTTGGGAAACTGATAGTCTAGAGTGAGGGAGAGGCAGATGGAATTGGTGGTGTAGGGGTAAAATCCGTAGATATCACCAAGAATACCCATTGCGAAGGCGATCTGCTGGAACTCAACTGACGCTAAGGCGCGAAAGCGTGGGGAGCAAACAGGATTAGATACCCTGGTAGTCCACGCCCTAAACGATGTACACTAGTTGTTGGGGTGCTAGTCATCTCAGTAATGCAGCTAACGCATTAAGTGTACCGCCTGGGGAGTACGGTCGCAAGATTAAAACTCAAAGGAATAGACGGGGACCCGCACAAGCGGTGGAGCATGTGGTTTAATTCGAAGATACGCGAAGAACCTTACCTGGGCTTGATATCCTAAGAACCTTATAGAGATATGAGGGTGCTAGCTTGCTAGAACTTAGAGACAGGTGCTGCACGGCTGTCGTCAGCTCGTGTCGTGAGATGTTGGGTTAAGTCCCGCAACGAGCGCAACCCACGTATTTAGTTGCTAACGGTTCGGCCGAGCACTCTAAATAGACTGCCTTCGTAAGGAGGAGGAAGGTGTGGACGACGTCAAGTCATCATGGCCCTTATGCCCAGGGCGACACACGTGCTACAATGGCATATACAATGAGACGCAATACCGCGAGGTGGAGCAAATCTATAAAATATGTCCCAGTTCGGATTGTTCTCTGCAACTCGAGAGCATGAAGCCGGAATCGCTAGTAATCGTAGATCAGCCATGCTACGGTGAATACGTTCCCGGGTCTTGTACTCACCGCCCGTCACACCATGGGAGTTGATTTCACTCGAAGCCGGAATACTAAACTAGTTACCGTCCACAGTGGAATCAGCGACTGGGGTGAAGTCGTAACAAGGTAACCGTAGGAGAACCTGCGGTTGGATCACCTCCTTTCTAGAGTACAAAGTAATAAGTCTCACCACTATTACTTCAATATATAAACTCAATTGATTCTTGTTTAGATTTCAAAGATTGATGATAAAGCTAATTGTTTATGGGGAATTAGCTCAGCTGGGAGAGCGCCTGCTTTGCACGCAGGAGGTCAGCGGTTCGATCCCGCTATTCTCCACCATTTATTAAGGGCCTATAGCTCAGCTGGTTAGAGTGCACCCCTGATAAGGGTGAGGTCACAAGTTCAAGTCTTGTTAGGCCCACCATAAAAAAGATTTGAATAAAAAAGCTTTAAAATCTAAAGCAAGTATATAAAGTAGATTAAATATAAAATATAAACTCTATACTTAGATTTATTTTTATCTTTAGCTATAAAAGAATATACTTTAAATAGATATAAGTAGCATATACATTATGTATTTATATTTATAATGATTATATTAATATATATATATACTTCCTTTAGGTTTTAAACCTAAATGTTCTTTTTAATTATCATTGTTAAGAGTCACAAGCAAGTTTTAATAAAAACAATTTTACAGGACTTGTTAAAGGATAAAACCTATTTATCTTTTCTTTGGTTTAACTTATATCTTTTAATTATCTTTATTTCTATAATAAAGAGAATATTAGATTTAAGATTTGTAAATTAAAGACAAGTTTCAAACTCACAGCTTAGTTAAGACTAAATCATTTAGTTCTATATTAAGTGTTTGAATGCTTTCCGTCTTAAGATAAAGAAGTCTTATCATAAAAACTTTAACAAGGAAGTGATGCGTTTTAGAATCAATAAAAAAGGTAGAAGTTAGGTTATATCTAACTTTTATGCAAATTGTTTTTTTAGCGATTAAGAATTGAAGCTTTATCTACATTAATTTTTTAATGAATGTTTAGTTTATTTCGTTTTAAGCCTAATATCTTTTAGGTTGGCGGGGTAGGCCTTTAGCTTTGGTTCTTTAGGATGAGCTTTGCTCATCTGCTAAAAGAACATCAAAAGGTAAGCTACTAAGAGCGAATGGTGGATGCCTTGACTGGTAAAGGCGATGAAGGACGTACTAGACTGCGATAAGCTACGGGGAGCTGTCAAGAAGCTTTGATCCGTAGATTTCCGAATGGGGCAACCCAATGTATAGAGATATACATTACCTATATAGGAGCGAACGAGGGGAATTGAAACATCTTAGTACCCTCAGGAAAAGAAATCAATAGAGATTGCGTCAGTAGCGGCGAGCGAAAGCGCAAGAGGGCAAACCCAGTGCTTGCACTGGGGGTTGTAGGACTGCAATGTGCAAGAGCTGAGTTTAGCAGAACATTCTGGAAAGTATAGCCATAGAGGGTGATAGTCCCGTATGCGAAAAACAAAGCTTAGCTAGCAGTATCCTGAGTAGGGCGGGACACGAGGAATCCTGTCTGAATCTGGGTCGACCACGATCCAACCCTAAATACTAATACCAGATCGATAGTGCACAAGTACCGTGAGGGAAAGGTGAAAAGAACTGAGGTGATCAGAGTGAAATAGAACCTGAAACCATTTGCTTATAATCATTCAGAGCACTATGTAGCAATACAGTGTGATGGACTGCCTTTTGCATAATGAGCCTGCGAGTTGTGGTGTCTGGCAAGGTTAAGCAAACGCGAAGCCGTAGCGAAAGCGAGTCTGAATAGGGCGCTTAGTCAGATGCTGCAGACCCGAAACGAAGTGATCTATCCATGAGCAAGTTGAAGCTAGTGTAAGAACTAGTGGAGGACTGAACCCATAGGCGTTGAAAAGCCCCGGGATGACTTGTGGATAGGGGTGAAAGGCCAATCAAACTTCGTGATAGCTGGTTCTCTCCGAAATATATTTAGGTATAGCGTTGTGTCGTAATATAAGGGGGTAGAGCACTGAATGGGCTAGGGCATACACCAATGTACCAAACCCTATCAAACTCCGAATACCTTATATGTAATCACAGCAGTCAGGCGGCGAGTGATAAAATCCGTCGTCAAGAGGGAAACAACCCAGACTACCAGCTAAGGTCCCTAAATCTTACTTAAGTGGAAAACGATGTGAAGTTACTTAAACAACCAGGAGGTTGGCTTAGAAGCAGCCATCCTTTAAAGAAAGCGTAATAGCTCACTGGTCTAGTGATTTTGCGCGGAAAATATAACGGGGCTAAAGTAAGTACCGAAGCTGTAGACTTGCACACAACTTAGATTATTTAAGTTGAGAATATAAAAAACTAAGTTATATGTTTTAAGTTATATTTTTACTGATTTTTATAGAGTAAAGATAGAAATAAAACTTAGTAAAATCAATAAAAATATTCTTAGGCTAAAGTTAAGTAGTTTAAGTTGTGTGCAAGTGGTAGGAGAGCGTTCTATTTGCGTCGAAGGTATACCGGTAAGGAGTGCTGGAGCGAATAGAAGTGAGCATGCAGGCATGAGTAGCGATAATTAATGTGAGAATCATTAACGCCGTAAACCCAAGGTTTCCTACGCGATGCTCGTCATCGTAGGGTTAGTCGGGTCCTAAGTCGAGTCCGAAAGGGGTAGACGATGGCAAATTGGTTAATATTCCAATACCAACATTAGTGTGCGATGGAAGGACGCTTAGGGCTAAGGGGGCTAGCGGATGGAAGTGCTAGTCTAAGGTCGTAGGAGCTTATACAGGCAAATCCGTATAAGAACACTCCGAGAACTGAAAGGCTTTTTGAAATCTTCGGATGGATAGAAGAACCCCTGATGCCGTCGAGCCAAGAAAAGTTTCTAAGTTTAGCTAATGTTGCCCGTACCGTAAACCGACACAGGTGGGTGGGATGAGTATTCTAAGGCGCGTGGAAGAACTCTCTTTAAGGAACTCTGCAAAATAGCACCGTATCTTCGGTATAAGGTGTGGTTAGCTTCGTACTAGGATTTACTCCGAAAGCGAAGAAACTTACAACAAAGAGTCCCTCCCGACTGTTTACCAAAAACACAGCACTCTGCTAACTCGTAAGAGGATGTATAGGGTGTGACGCCTGCCCGGTGCTCGAAGGTTAATTGATGGGGTTAGCATTAGCGAAGCTCTTGATCGAAGCCCGAGTAAACGGCGGCCGTAACTATAACGGTCCTAAGGTAGCGAAATTCCTTGTCGGTTAAATACCGACCTGCATGAATGGCGTAACGAGATGGGAGCTGTCTCAAAGAGGGATCCAGTGAAATTGTAGTGGAGGTGAAAATTCCTCCTACCCGCGGCAAGACGGAAAGACCCCGTGGACCTTTACTACAGCTTGACACTGCTACTTGGATAAGAATGTGCAGGATAGGTGGGAGGCTTTGAGTATATGACGCCAGTTGTATATGAGCCGTTGTTGAGATACCACTCTTTCTTATTTGGGTAGCTAACCAGCTTGAGTTATCCTCAAGTGGGACAATGTCTGGTGGGTAGTTTGACTGGGGCGGTCGCCTCCCAAATAATAACGGAGGCTTACAAAGGTTGGCTCAGAACGGTTGGAAATCGTTCGTAGAGTATAAAGGTATAAGCCAGCTTAACTGCAAGACATACAAGTCAAGCAGAGACGAAAGTCGGTCTTAGTGATCCGGTGGTTCTGTGTGGAAGGGCCATCGCTCAAAGGATAAAAGGTACCCCGGGGATAACAGGCTGATCTCCCCCAAGAGCTCACATCGACGGGGAGGTTTGGCACCTCGATGTCGGCTCATCGCATCCTGGGGCTGGAGCAGGTCCCAAGGGTATGGCTGTTCGCCATTTAAAGCGGTACGCGAGCTGGGTTCAGAACGTCGTGAGACAGTTCGGTCCCTATCTGCCGTGGGCGTAAGAAGATTGAAGAGATTTGACCCTAGTACGAGAGGACCGGGTTGAACAAACCACTGGTGTAGCTGTTGTTCTGCCAAGAGCATCGCAGCGTAGCTAAGTTTGGAAAGGATAAACGCTGAAAGCATCTAAGCGTGAAGCCAACTCTAAGATGAATCTTCTCTAAGCTCTCTAGAAGACTACTAGTTTGATAGGCTGGGTGTGTAATGGATGAAAGTCCTTTAGCTGACCAGTACTAATAGAGCGTTTGGCTTATCTTTAATAAAGCATCACTTCCTTGTTAAGGTTTTTATAAAGCTTTGAATGTTTTATATGAAATATTTATATAAACATTATGTTTTTAAGCTAATAAAATCTTTCAAGTAAAGTTTATATTAGAACTTGCTCTTAACATTGTTTTTTAAGTATTCTATATAAAAACTTATCAAAGATAAAAGATAAGTAAAGAAGAAAGAAAAACAAAAGAAGAAAGAGAATAAAGAAAAAAGTAAAGAAATAAAAAGATTAAGCTTTATTTTTTAAATTCAATCTTTCAAAGAATATTTAAATAACAATGTCCGTGATTATACAGATGTGGAAACGCCTTGCTCCATCCCGAACCAAGAAGCTAAGCACATCGTGGGTGATGATACTACGCCTTACTGGCAGGGGGAAAGTAGCTCATTGCGGACTTGTTAAATGTCTTCATTACTTACTTTATATATAAATCCTATGTTTATTTTTATTGTTGTTTTAGATGACACTTAGAATAGTGTTTAAAAAAGAGTTTGTTGCTGGTTAGGGTTTTTAGAGAGAATAGGGTGTTTTTAGGGGTTTGGAAAGTTTAATATATTTGTATGGATTGTATAAATTTAGTTCTTTTAAAAAAGTTGTTTGGGTGATCGGCTACTTGGTTTATTGATAGAATTTTAAATAAAAAATAGAAATTAATATATAAATTCACGATGAAATTGTTAATTTTATTAATTATTAAGTTTAATTAACATAAACTTTATATATAAAAGTTAATATAATTTAAATAAGATAATTTATATCTTAAACTATTTATTTCATAATTATATTATCTTAAAAATTTTATTTATAAGGTGTATCTTATGAAAAAGCTTATTTCTAAGGGAAAGGTTTTAACCCTATTACTTGGGGTGGGATTTGCTTTAAATGTGAGTAGTGCAGAAAATTCAAATGTTCTTATTCAAGGAGAAGCTGCACAAGATGGCGATACTAAACCAAGAACGCTTGAGGGTTATGTGCACCAAGAAGATGCGTTTTTTAAATATCTTAAAGAACATCATCCTATGTTTAAATATGAAAAAGAAGGTCGTATAGTAGGTAGATATGCTATTAGTGATAGGGAAGAAGAATATGTAGAATTTTCTAATGGTCCTACTTTTGCACAGCAAAACAATCTAGCTCATACTTCAGTGACTTATCGTTTAGGAATGGAATCTTTTTTAGATTTTCCAAACAAATTTGTAGGTCCAAAAAAATGTGGTGAATGTCATCCTGCTCAATATAAAGCTTGGGAAAGATCACGTCATGCAAAAACCGTTCGTTTTCCTGATGAGTTTGAAGAAGTAGGAAATGATTTAAAAAAACCTATGTATAACTCACAATCTACTATTTTACCAGATGGAATTTATCCTGATGATGTCTATGCTGTAATTGGAACACCTAGAACAAAATATGGTTTTATTGATAGATGGTTGGTTCGTGGAACTTATCATGTTGAAGATGGAAATCTTAGTAATATGACAGGAAAAATAGTAGCCGGAGGTAATCAATTCTCAAGGCTTTGGAGTGAGTTTTTAACACCTGAAATGACCAAAAAAATAGCAGAATTTTCTCCAGGTTTCCCTACTACTATGGAACAATTTGGAGGTAATGGCTCTCAAGTTTGGGGAACAAATTCTTATGCAGCACAATATCGTAAAAATATGCTTTTTCAGCCTGCAAGTTCTTATTGTGAAACCTGTCATAGTTTTAAATTTGATTTTAAAAGCAAAGAAGAATTTTATAAAGCTTTAGGAAATACTCAAGAGCTTAGAAAACATACAATTTCAAAAGGTATTTCTTGTGAAGAATGTCATGGTGCAGGTGCTCATCTTTATGGTGCTAGAGGTGCAGGTATGCCATCAAACTGCGAAAGATGTCATCAAAGATTTTCTTACAATGAAGAAGATGCTAAGAAAAATCCTAGAAAACCATTTAATGCCTTCTTCAAATCTAGCTGTCCAGCTTGTGGAACTGAAGGTGCGCAAATGTATAGTTCAGCTCACTATGATAAGGGTATGAGATGTTCTACTTGCCACGATCCTCATGAGGTTACTTTCAATGATTGGAAAGATGGATATACTAAAGTAGGGCTTAAAAAAACTTGTACAGATTGTCATGACACACAAGCTAGCTTCTTTAAACAAGGAGGAATTCATTCAAAAGATAATTGTACAGCTTGTCACATGCCAAATATGATGAGTTGTGAAAACTTTGGAGCAGTTCAAAATCCCGATAAAGGTGGATTTGATAATGTTAGAGCTTCTCACATTTGGAAAATAAAAGTTGATAAAACTGCTAAAACTCTTAATCCGCCAGAAGGTAAAGAAAGATCTCCAAAAACTCCAGGATGGACCATCGCTAGAGATGATGATGGAAGATTTTTCCTTGATTTAATGTGGGCTTGTGGACGTACAAGTTTTAGTGATCCAAATTTAATGGGGCCAGGTGCAAGTGGATGTCACAGTGCGGTTCAATCAAATTTACCTAAAAAACTTCATTTTACAGATCAAGAGACTATCTACGACATTGTTGTAGGTTGGCAAAAACCTGTAAAAGATGGATATGAAAATATTCTTAAAGGCGTGAAAGAAATTGATAAAGCTATGGCTGAAAATCCTAAACTTTCTGTAGAAAAAAAATCTCGTGTTATTACTTTGGCAAATCAAGCAAGGGCTATTGCAGAAAAATTGCAAAAAGATGGTTCTTGGGGTGTGCATGGTCCTGTTTACTCCAAAAAAATAGTAGATGAGGCTTTGGTTTATATACAAGAAGCTAAAAATATTTTAAAATAAAATTTTCGCCCATTTTTTGGGCGAGTTTAAGGAGTAAATTTTGAAACAAAGTTTAATAAAATTTATATTGCTTGCTGTTTTTTGTTTTTCAACCCCTTTTTTACTTGCCGACGGAAAAATTCAAATAGGTATAGTTGAAGGTGTAACTCCTATCAGCATGAAAGATGCTGAAAAACTTTTAGGGCAAAAAAATGTATATTTTGCGGATGTTAATTCCAAGGAAGAAAGAGAAGTTGCAGGTAATATACCTAATGCTGTTTTAGTTGATGCGCAAAATTGGCAAAATTTATTACCTGATGATTTTAATGCAACTTTAATTTTTTATGGGTCGAATCGTTTTGCTTTTGATGCTTCTAATATTGCAAATTTAAGCCAAAAATTAGGCTATACCCATGTTTATGTTATGTTAGATGGTATAGAATCTTGGGTGCTTTCTGGAAGAAAAGTTCAAAAAGAACAAATAGAAAAATGGCAAAACGCTAAAAATTTAGATGATTTTAAAGATAGCATTCATTCAAGAATGTATTTTGGAGATGTTCCAAGTTGTAGGGATTGCCACGGAAAAGGCGAAGATAAAAAATCTATTCGCTACAATAATGCTGCAAATTCGGATCTTATCAATAAAAACTGTGCAAGTTGTCATAAAGATGTAGATAAAGAATTTAAACACAGCATTCATCAAAATATCAGCCAAATACAACTTGATAAAGATGGAAAAAAGAAAAAAATTCCAACTTGTACCACTTGTCACGATATCCACAACAACGATCCGTTAATGAATGCAATGACCTTAAAACAAAGAAGTGATTTTAAATGTGGCGAATGTCATCAAGATAAACAAGATCGCTATCATGATACTTTCCATGGTAAGGCTATGGTATTAAATAGTCCCGGTAGCGCTCCAAAAATCGCAGCCTGTTATGATTGTCACGGCAAACACAATATTTTAAAAGTTGAAGATTTAAACTCAACCCTATCGTCTTTAAATCGTGTTCAAACTTGTGCGCAATGTCATCCAAATTCTAATGAAAATTTTGCCAATTTTATTGCACATGCTGATCATAGTGATGGAGAAAACTATCCTTTACTTCACGGTGCTTATATCTTTATGACCGCTTTAGTAATAGGAGTTTTTGTGTTCTTTGGTTTGCATACTTTACTTTGGAGTATAAGACTGATTTTAGCAAGACTTTCACATCCTATAGAATGGAAAAAAGCAAAAGAAAATGCACACAATGACAAGGTTTTAATCAAACGTTTTTCAACCTTCCATAAAATTCAGCATTTCTTTATGGCGGCAAGTTTCTTAGGACTTGCTTTCTCAGGTTTGCCGCAAAAATTTTATACCGCTCCTTGGGCGCAAACCATGATAGATCTTATGGGTGGACCAATCGGTGCAACCATAGTGCATCATATTAGTGCTATTGTTATGTTTATAGTCTTTTTCTCTCATATTGAAGAAATCATACTTGTAAACTGGAAAAGAAGAGATTTAGTGCGTGATCCACAAACAGGAAAACTTGATAAAATGAAAATTTTAAAAGCCCTTTTTGGACCTGATTCTTTAATGCCAAATTGGCAGGACTTTAAAGATATGAAAGCACATTTTAAATGGTTTTTTGGCATGGGTGAAAGACCACAATTTGACCGCTGGACTTATTGGGAAAAATTTGATTATCTAGCAGTATTTTGGGGTATGTTTGTTATAGGACTTTCAGGATTGGTTTTATGGTTCCCTACTTTCTTTAGTACCTTTTTACCAGGTTGGATGATCAATCTTTGTTCTTTAGTGCACTCTGATGAAGCTTTACTTGCAACAGGATTTATCTTTGCAATCCACTTCTTCAATACTCATTTTAGAGCAGATCGCTTCCCTATGGATATGGTAATTTTCTCAGGAACCCAAAGTGAAGCCGAGATTAAACAAGAAAGAAATGCGTATTATCAACGCCTAAAAGAAAGCGGAAAGCTTGAAAGTTTATATGAGAAAAACTCTAAATTTAATTCTTATAAAGGCATTGCTAAATTAGCAGGTTATTTGATGCTGATTACAGGAATGATCTTTTTATTCTTGATGATTTATGCTTTTATAGTGGATTTGTTAAAATAATAATTGCCTAGATTTTCTAGGCAATTTTAAATGAAAGGATTTGATGTTAAAAAAACTGATTTTAGGATTTATAATATTATTATTTTGTGCTTGTAATGATGAAAAAATAGATGAAAATATTCTTTCCAAAGGAACAAAAACTACAGAACAATACAAACAAGATACAAACAATCTTGATCTCAACTCTTACAAAGAAATCGCAGAATTTTTTAAAGACAATCAAAATATTGTTTTTTCTGACAAACCTGTGCTAATTATTTTTAGTGCAAATAATTGTGTTTATTGCGATAAATTAAAACACGAAATTCAAAACAACAAAGAAGTTCAAAATATCTTAAAAAACACATATAATTCTTATTATATCAATACAAGTTATCATAAAATTCATAATTACGACAATAAAAAAACAAGCACAGAAGAACTTTCAAGAGAATTCAATATAGACGCTACGCCTACTTTGATATTTTTTACTCCTAAACATAAAACTTTACTGATTTATCTTGGTTTTATGAGTGCTAAACGCCTTGCTTTGACTATGGAAATTTTAAAAGATGAAAAAAATCAAAAGCTTAATGAAGATGAGCTTTTTAAAACACTTTTTCTAGCATACAAGGAGAAAAATGTTTAAGAAAATCTTTTTTTCCTTTTGGATGAGTCTTATTTTACTTTTTATCTATGCTCTTTCTTGTGCAGTAGCGACTTTTGTCGAAAATGATTTTGGCACAAATGCTGCTAAAGCCTTAGTTTATAATGCTTTATGGTTTGATATCTTACACCTTTTGCTTTTAATCAATCTTATAGGTATTATTTTTATACACAAACTTTTACAAAGAAAAAAATATGCTTCCTTGCTCTTGCATAGTGCTTTTATAGTAATTTTACTTGGCGCTGCAATCACGCGTTATTTTGGCATAGAAGGAGGTATGCACATTAGAGAAGGACAAAGTTCTGATATCATTGTGACAAGAGATGAATTTATAGCCTTAATGCTTTATAATGATGAAGGTAAGGTTGTAGAATATCAATCCTTTGGAGTAGCTTTTAATCCTTTACTCCATAATAGTTTTGAAAAAAAAGTTTCCATGCAGCAAAATAAAACTATAAATTTAAAACTACTTGATTATGAAAAAGCTCCTAATGCAATGAGCAATCCTATCATCAAAATGCAAATTTCTTTTAATAATGAAAGCAAAGAAATTTTACTCACTCCAAATTACAACAATGAAAATGTTTTACCTTTTAGACTAGGAGGTGAAATTTTTGCACTCAACTGGGGTCCTGAAGAGATCAAACTGCCTTTTTCTTTGGCTTTAAAAGATTTTATCCTAGATCGCTACGCAGGTTCTATGAGTCCTTCTTCTTATGCTTCAGATATAGAAGTGATCGATCAAGATAAAAGTTTTGAGTATAAAATTTTTATGAATAATGTTTTAGATTATGGCGGATATAGATTTTTTCAAAGTTCTTATGATCAAGACGAACAAGGCACCATACTTTCAGTCAATAAAGATCCTGGAAAAATTCCAACCTATATAGGCTATACTTTGCTGACTTTAGGTTTTTTATGGATTTTATTTGCTAAAAACTCAAGATTTCAAAAATTATCAAACTATCTTAAAAATCAAAAAAATCTTTTATTAATTCTTTTTTGTCTTTTTGCTTTTAATATAAAAAGTTTTGCCGATGAAAATACCTTAAAGCTTATACAAAATATCAAAGAAAATTCTGCAAAACATTCTATGCTTTTTGGAAGCTTACTTGTGCAAGACTTTGATGGCAGGATAAAACCTATCGATACTTTAGCGATGAATTACATCCATAAGATTACCAAAAAAAATGATTTTTTAGGTTTAAACTATAATCAAATTTTTCTTGGTATGATGATGTATCCACAACATTTTAGACAAATAAAAATGATTAGCGTAAAAACTGCAAAGCTAAAAGAAATTTTAGGCGTGGATAAAAATGAAAAATATCTTGCTTACGATGATGTTTTTGATGGAGATTTTTACAAACTTTCAAACTATATAGAAGAAGCAAATCGCAAAAAACCTGCTCTAAGAGATCAGTTTGATAAAGATATTTTAGCTCTTGATGAAAAAATCAACACTGCTTTTTATATCTATAGCGGAGAAATTTTTAGAATATTTCCTGATCCAAGCCAAAAAACCTATACTTGGTATTCTCCTGCTACACCTATGCCTTTTGATTTAAAGGATATAGAAAATATACAAAGCTTATTGGCAAAATATTTTTTTGATTTTGAACAAGCTCTTAGTACCAAAGATTTTTCTAAAGCCGATGAAAGTTTAGAAAGACTTAAAAATTTTCAAAATTTCTACGGAGCAAATCTTATCCCTACACCTACTCAAATTTCTTTAGAGCTTTTTTTAAATCATTATAATATTTTTGACAATCTCACCCCTATTTATCTTTTACTAGGTAGTATGCTTTTTATCTTATTAGTCTATGAAATTTTAAGCCTTAAAAAAGCTCCAAAAATGCTTAAAAATGCAATTTTTATTCTCATTGCTTTAAGTGTTTTAGCTCATGCTTTAGCTTTAATCTTTCGTTGGTATGTAGGAGATCACGCTCCTTGGAGTAATGCTTATGAAAGTATGGTTTATATAGCTTTTGCTTGTGCTTTTGCGGGACTTGTTTTTTATAAAAGATCTTCTTTAGCGCTTTGTACTGCAAGTATTATGGCTGGAATTTCTCTTTTTGTAGCACATCTTGGTTTTATGGATCCACAAATTACAAATCTTGTGCCCGTTTTAAAATCCTATTGGCTTAATATCCATGTTTCTATCATCACTGCAAGCTATGGATTTTTAGGACTTTGCTTTTTGCTTGGAGTATTTAGCTTGATTTTATTTATGTTAAGAAATCCAAAAAAAGCTCAAATAGATCAAAGTATTTTAAACTTACATTGTATCAACGAAATGGCGATGATAATAGGACTTGCTTTACTCACTATAGGAAATTTCTTAGGTGGAGTTTGGGCAAACGAAAGCTGGGGAAGATACTGGGGCTGGGATTCTAAAGAAACTTGGGCTTTAATTTCTATTATTGTTTATACTATGATTTTACATCTTAGATTTATCTCAAAATTTAACAATCCTTACGCCTTTGCAAGTGCGAGTGTTATAGGATTTTATTCTATTTTAATGACTTATTTTGGGGTAAATTTCTATCTTTCAGGATTGCATTCTTATGCAGCAGGAGATCCTGTGCCTGTGCCTAAATTTTTATATTTTTTCATTGCTTTTACAGTGATTTTAATTTTAGGAGCATTTTTTAAAAGAAGACTTAAAAATCCTGTATAAATTTACCCTTGAAATTTCAAGGGTAAATAAGAAGTTAGAATTCTTTTCTTGTATCCATGGAGCCTACGATTTTTCCAGTTTTTGGATCGACCATGATAGCATTTACATCACCCATATAAGGTTCTTTGGTGATTTTATAGCCCATTTTTTCAAGATTGTTTTGCACATCTTTGATGATTCCAAAAGGCTCTGTTCTGATTTCATCAGGTAGCCACTGCATGTGAAATCTTGGAGCTTCTACTGCTGTTGATATGTCCATTTTATGATCGATCACATTTGAAATCACTTGTAAAACTGTCGTGATGATCCTAGAACCACCTGGACTACCTACTACCATAAATACTTTTCCATCTTTTAGTATGATAGTTGGACTCATAGAGCTTAAAGGTCTTTTTTTAGGTTCTATAGCATTAGCTTCTCCGTCTACAAGTCCATATAAATTTGGCACGCCTGGTTTGATTTAAAAATCATCCATTTCATCATTGAGTAAAAACCCTGCCCCTTCAACCGCAGCGCCCGAACCATAACTCGCATTGATAGTATAGGTAATGCTTACAGCATTGCCTTTGCTATCTAGTACAGAATAATGAGTGGTATTATATCCTTCGTGAATTTGTCCTAAACCAGGTTTTACTTTTGAGCTTGGTAAAGCCTTATCTTTTGGAATTTTTGCATAAATTTCTTTGGCGTATTCTTTGCTTGTAAGTTTATCAAGTGGGATTTTTACAAAATCAGGATCGCCCATGTATTCTGATCTATCCGCATAAGCTTGACGTATAGCTTCAGCCATTATGTGTAAAGTTTTAGAGCTTGCAAAGCCTAAATTTTCTATATTGGCATTTTCCATGATATTTAAAATTTCGATGATGTGAGCACCCCCACTGCTAGGTGGCGACATGGAAATGATATCATAACCCCTATAAGTACCTTCTACAGGTTTTCTCCAAATAGCTTGGTATTGTGCTAGATCTTCTTTAGTGATAATGCCTTTGTTTTTAGCCATATCCGTTGCTATTAAATCAGCGATTTTTTCCTTATAAAAAGCATCAGGATCTTCTTTTGCGATAAGTTTTAAAGTTTTTGCTAGATCTTTTTGGACAAACAAATCCCCGCTTTTATAAGTGTTGCCATCTTTTTTAAGGAAATATTTGCTTGAACTAGGAAATTCTTTAAACATATCTTTAGCTTCTAGCATGGTTTATTCTTGTCTATCGTTGATGAGATAACCTTTTTCAGCTAGTTTTATAGCAGGAGCCATCAAGTCTTTTAGTTTCATAGTGCCGTAGCGATCAAGCATAGCACTCATACCTTTAACCGTTCCTGGTACTCCAGCAGCTAGATAACCTATGGTTGAAGCATCTTTTATAACCTCTCCTTTGCTATCAAGATACATATTTCTGCTTGCTTTTAAAGGTGCCATTTCTCTAAAATCAAGCGTGGTATTTTCTCCATTGGCTAGATGAATGACTGCAAAGCCACCACCACCTATGTTTCCTGCTGCAGGATGCACTACAGCCAAAGCATAACCTACAGCTACAGCTGCATCTATGGCATTTCTGCCTTTGTCAAGAACTTCTTTGCCTATTTTATTGGCTAGTTCATGACTTGATAAAACAAGTCTTGTGCCTGTTCTATCTTGTATAGGTGGATTAGCTGCACCAAAACTTAGCGTGATTGAAATCGCAAATATAGCTAAATAACGCATTTTACTCCTTTTTAATGATATATAGAATTATTGTAACAAAACTAGGGGTATTGATAAATTTAAAAAATGATATATTTTTATAAAAATATTTAAAATTTTAAAATTTTGTATCAAATATTCTCATTTTATATAATTATTTTTTTATAAAATTACAAAAAGTAACTTTTAAATTTTATACCAAACTTGAGATTTTTTTGCTAAAATATTTAAAATTTATTGAAAGTGCAATATGAAATTTGAAGCTATAAATGAAAAAGAATTTTTAAATCCCTACCACCGCAAAAAGCCTATCTTAGAAATAGAACTAAACGAATTTATCAAAACTTTAAAAGACTATAAAATAAATTTAGAAAACAATCTCAAAAACAACGAAGATTCCCTTGTGGCAAACGCTCTTAGCAAATTTTTTGAAAATTTATCTTTTCAATGCGAAGTCAAAAGCATACACAAAGGTAACAGTGGTATAGACTTAGCCTTAAAAAAAGATGGCCTTACTCAAGTCATCATCGAAGCAAAATTGCCTAATTCTAGAGAATTTTTTAGCCCAAGCAAACCTAATTGCAAGGCTTTGCATGAGTGCATTTTATACTATCTTCGCGAAAGAAAAGCGCTAAATTCATCGCTTAAGCACATCATTATCACGGATTTTTATAGCTTTTTTATCTTTAAGGCGGATTTGTTTGAAGAGCTTTTTAACAAAAACAAGTATTTTAAAGAAGCTTTTGAAAATTTTGAAAGCAAAAACTCGCTTTTTAAAGGCAATACCGATGAAATTTATAAAGAATTTGAAAAAATTTTAAATGGCTATAGCACTTTAAAAGGACTTTTTGTAGATTTAAAACCTATCTTAGAGCAAGATAAATTAAGCTTTAGTAAGCTTAAGCCTTTGTTTAAAATTTTTAGCAAGGATTGTTTGCTAGGTGAGTTTAACCCCAACGATGCAAATTCACTCAACAACGCTTTTTACAAAGAACTTTTATACATCTTAGGGCTTTATGAGAGCAAACAAAACTCAAAACTCATCATCGCAAAAAGCGAAGAAAGCAAAGAAGAACAAGGAACTTTCTACACCGCTATAAACTCCAAACTACAAGAAGAAAATTTTGAAACCATCTTAAAACTTTTAATCTTATGGCTTAATCGCATTTTGTTTTTAAAGCTTATAGAGTCAAATTTGGTGCGTTTTAATGATGATAAAAATTTGAAATTTTTAAATTTCAAAAAAATCCCTGATTTTGACAAGCTTAGTGAACTTTTCTTTGAAGTTTTAGCCAAAGAAAAAAGCACAAGAAAGAAAAGCGAATTTGCTTATCTGCCTTATTTAAATTCTTCTTTGTTTGAAAAACAAAGCATAGAAAACACACTTGAAATTTCAAGCTTAAGCAATGACTTAAAGCTTTTTTACTATAAAAACACCGTGTTAAAAGATGATAAATGCAAGGCTAAAAAAGGACAAGTGGGGCTTTTAGAATACTTGTTTGAATTTTTGGATAGCTTTGATTTTGGTAGCGATGATGAGCAAAGCGAAATTTTAAGTCAAAAAGAACTCATAAGCTCAAGCGTTTTAGGAAATGTATTTGAAAAACTCAATGGCTACAAAGAAGGGAGCTTTTACACGCCAAGCTTTATCACTTCTTATATGTGTAAAGAAAGCATCACAAAAGTTGTGCTTGATAAATTCAACGCTCAATTTGATCTTGATGCTAAAAATATAAGCGTACTAAGAAAGTCTTTAAGAAAAGAAGACAAAAAAGCACAAAAAGAGCTTTTAAATTCTATAAAAATTTGCGATCCTGCGGTGGGAAGTGGGCATTTTTTAGTTTCTGCTTTAAATATTATGCTAAGCATTTATGATGAGCTAAATCTTTTTGATGAAGAGTTTTACCTAGAAGTGCAAAACGATGAAATTCTCATCACGGGTAGAAAGGGCGAGTTTATAGAGTATAAACGCCCAAGCACGCCTAAAGATAAAGCCCATCTTATCCAGCAAGAACTTTTTCATACCAAAAAAGACATCATAGAAAACAACCTTTTTGGAGTCGATATCAACCCTAACTCATGCGAGATCACCAAACTAAGGCTTTGGATAGAGCTTTTAAAACATAGTTTTTATCAAAGCTTTGATGATGAGAATTATCACGATCTTAAAACCCTGCCAAACATCGATATAAACATAAAATGCGGAAATTCTTTGGTATCTTACTTTGAAACAGGCAAAAGCCTAAGCCACTACCCTAACATCAAAGAACGTATGGGCAAATACAAACGCATAGTAAAAGACTATAAAGAAGGCTTTTACACAGATAAAAATCTCATTGCCAAGGAAATAAAAAATCTCCAAGAAAGCTTTAAAAATTTTTGTTTGAAAGATAAATTTAACAAAGAGATCAAACAGCTCACAAATGGGGCAAACGAGTATTCTAAAAAATACGGCGATTTTTTAGCCAATGAACATCACGATGAAAAATTTAAAAGCTTTTTTTCTAAAAATATGTTTGAATTCAGTTTTGATGAAAAAGAAGCCACAAAAGAATTTGCAAATCTTAAAAAAGAATACGACAATATCTTCAACCTAGAAAGCAATCATCCTTTTGAATGGCGTTTTGAATTCCCTGAAATTTTGGACGATGAAGGAAATTTCAAAGGCTTTGATCTCATCATCGGCAATCCGCCTTATATAAGACAAGAAGAGCTTAAAGAGCTAAAACCTCATCTAGCTAAAAACTATAAAGTTTATAAAGGCACGAGTGATATTTATACTTATTTTTATGAGCTAGGATTTAATGTTTTAAAAGATAGGGGGGGGGTATTGAGCTATATCACTTCTAACAAATACACGCGTGCAGGATATGGGGAAGCTTTGCGTGAATTTTTGCTTAAAAATGTTAAGTTTTTAGAATATACTGATTTAAACGGCATAAAAGTTTTTGATAGTGCTACGGTGGATACTTCCATACTTTGTTTTGAAAAATTAAAAAGCAAAGATAATAAATTCAAATACCTTTCTTTAAACAATGAAATTTTAAAAACTTGTGTCTATAACATCGGCTTATATAAGGACTTTGCAGAATTTTCGCAAAATTCTTTAAGCAAAGAAAGCTTCACTTTTAGCGATGAGAATACTAGTGCTTTAAAGGCTAAGATAGAACGCATAGGAACTCCGCTTAAAGAATGGTATGGGCTTAATATCAACTATGGGATAAAAACAGGCTATAACGAAGCCTTTATCATCACTACTGAAAAAAGAAATGAAATTTTAGCAAATTGCAAAGATGAAGCTGAAAAAGAACGCACCGCCAAACTCATACGCAAAATGCTACGCGGACGCGATATAAAAAGATATAGCTATGAATGGGCGGGGCTTTGGGTGATAAATACTCACAATGGCTATAAAAGCAAAAATGGAGAAAAAACAGAAGCGATAAATATAGAGTATTATCCTAGTTTAAAAAAGTATTTTGATGAATTTTATCCACAATTAGAAAAAAGAGCTGATAAAGGCTTGACTCCTTATAATCTTAGAAATTGTGCTTATTTAGATGAATTTGAAAAGGAAAAGATAGTTTGGAACCCAGTAAGCGGAGAATATTTATTTTCTTATATTAAAGAACATATATTTTTTAATAATTCTTTGTTTATGATGACTTTAGATGTTTTTAGTTTGAAGTATATATTAGCTTTTATGAATTCTAATTGTTATAAATGGCTAATTACTTTAAAAACAAATTTAATACAAACAGGTTCTTATGCTTATGGAGCTAAAGATAAAATAGAAAGACTTCCTATACCAAAAATAAATTCAAAAAATGAAAAATTAGCCAATGAGCTTATAAATTTAGTCGATGAGATTTTAAAAGCCAAAGAGCAAGACAAAAACGCAAACACCCAAGAACTAGAAAACAAAATCAATTCTTTGGTTTATAAACTTTACAATCTCACTGATGATGAGATAAAAATCATAGAAAGGAAATAATGGAAGAACTAACAAAAGAACAAGCAATAGCAGACATAGCTGAAAAACTAAATATACAAAAAGATAAAATATTATATATAGAGCATTCTGATTTATTCCAAATAAATGATTGCGTTATACCTGTTATTGCTGATAATATTAAAGTTTTCCAAGAATATAATTTGTATTTTTATAGATGTACAATACCAAATTTAATTTTAGAAATTACAACAAAATCTTTAGAATTTAAAATGTGTTGTTTTGAAAGCAGTTTTATAATAAGAAATAATTTTGATGGATATATTTCAATTCAAGATAGTATTTTTGAAAAAGATTTTGGTATTTTTTGGGTAAAAAAAGAAATATATAAAATAAATGTTTGTAAAAATATTTTTAAAGATGTAAGTATTTTTGAAAATAAAATTTTAAATTTTAATTTTGAAGAAAATTCAATACAAAATATTAGTATATGCAATAATTTATTTACAAAAGAAGCTTATTTTAATGCTAATAGCTTTAATTATGAATGTATATTTTTTAAAAACTCATTTGAAAATTTATCTTTTTATGAAGCTAATTTTGAAAAATCTTTTATATTTTTTCAAAATATTATAAAAGGAAATTTAAATGCTATAAATGCAAATTTAAATTTTACTTTTGATAATTTAGAAGAAAAAATCAAACAAAAATATGAAGAGTTTAATAAAAATAAAAAAGAAGAAGATCAAAAATCCTTAGATAAATTTGCAAATGATTTTAGAGATTCTTTTAGGACTTTTAAAAGTGCTTTGATAAAAGATAACAATGCCTTAGATGCTTCAAATTTTCATAAATACGAGCTTTATTGTAAAGAAATAGAGCTAAAAAATAAAAAATATAAAACCCTTAAAGACAAGATGGACAAATGGCAACTTATCTTTTATCGTAAGCTTTGCGATCATCATACGGATATTTTACAAAGTTTAAATTCGCTTATTTTGGTGATAGGGATTTTTGTGATATCAAGCGTTGCGATGGTTGTTGGTTTTAGCTATAGTCTTGGATATAAGCCTATTTTGGAGCATTGGTATTTTTTATTGGATTTTTATAATCATCATATAAATTCTATCATACAGGATAATTATTTGTTTATGATGGCAATAAATCTTATGATACTTTTTACTTATTTGGGTTTAGTTGGATTTGCTTTATGTCTAAAATATATGAGAGAATTTTTTATAATCATATCTTATGTGATAACTCTTTTGGTTCTAGCGGTTTCACCAAAAATTCTTATCCCCGCTATGGGAATTTTTACAGATAAAAGAGCTATGTTAGATCCGCTTAGTGTGCTTGGTGGAATTTATACAATCGTTTTTGGTTTTGTTGCATTTTCTTTTATAAAGACAATTAGAAAAAATTCCATAGTGCCAAGTTAAAAAAGATAGAAAGGATTAAATGATGAAAGAAACACTTAAAAATCATGAGAGTGAAAGTGATGGCAAAGAAACTGCTGATATTGAGGAATTGTCCAAAGTTTTATCTATAGATAAACGATATATATTTATTCTAGATGCTAAGGATACAGAACAAGAAGCAATAAAAAAAATAAAAGAAAAAGAAGACTTTAGGCAAAGGGATGATTTATTTTCTAGTGATGAAAAATGGTATTTGATTTGCAATGAAGGAGACGGCAAAATAGATATATCTTTGTCATATGATAAGATAAAAAGTATTCCGTGTAATGTTATTTTTAATAATTGTAATATTGATTTATGTGCAATTAAGCTAAAAGACTTGGAAAAAGATAATATAGAGACAATTAAAAACCATCTATATTTTTACAATTGTACTTTTGAAAACTTGTTAATCAAATTAAAAAATATTATTTTTGAAAAAACATTAACTTTTAATCAGTGTGCGTTTTATAATGACTTAGACATACATCAAAACCAATTTTTAGATCATTTGGTTTTTATAAATTGCCATGATAATCAAGATAAAAAAATCACATCCTTAGATTTGCAAGAAAACAAATTTGAAGGATATCTTTTTATAAAAAACTGTGCTATAGAAAAAATAAATTTGTGGAAAAATAAATTTAAAAATAGATGTTATTTTGTAGATTCTAATTTTGGATATAAGGATAAAGATAATACAACAAAATTAAATTTTTCAAATACTCATTTTAAAGATAATGTTTATTTTAATAATTCTGAATTTTATAGTTATGCTGATTTTCACGAGTGTGAATTTGATGATATAGCTTGTTTTTATGGAGTAAAGTTTCATAAGATTCCGAATTTCAGTGCTTGTTATTTTAAAGAGCAAAAAGCTGTAAATTTAATCAATGTCGATATAGATAAGCTAGATTTTAAATCAGTGGAGAAATATATAGAAGATAATTATCAAGATGAGACGTGTGAAAATAAACAAGAAATAACAGAAGAACAGCGTAATAATAATTGTAAATTAAAATGTGCCAAACATTTAAAAGATTCTTTCAGAGTCATAAAAGATGTTTTAATCACTCAAAATAATACCTTAGAAGCTCAAGAATGGCACAAGTTAGAGCTTTATGCGAAAGAGAAAGAAAATCATATAAATTTAAGCGTCAAAGACAGAGAAAAAAATGCTGATATATTTAAGAATATATTAATATGGTTTAATTGTGTTTTGTTAAATGTGTATAGAAATACTAGCGATCATCATAATGACTTTTTAAAAATTTTAAATTTTACTGTGGGGATGATTGTTTTATATGGGGTGTTTATTTTCTTTTGTCAAGCTTGTATAGAACCTTATAGTAAATTTTTTAACGAATTGAAATCGAGCGTTATCTTTATTATCATCGGTATATTAGTTTTTCTTTGCTGCATCATGTTTTATTTTAATAGAAAAAAAAGCATTTTTGCAAAATCAATATTTTTTATTATTGCTATGGTGTTTATAGTCTTATATCTCGTAACTTATTTTTATAAAACTAATGAATATAAGACAATTTTATATTTAGTAATGTGTTATATATTAAGCATATATATATGTTATTTCTTTTTTAACATTAAAAATATTATTTTTAATATAGTATTTAAATTTATGTTATATTTAGTATTTTTATTCTTTTTGATTAATGGCTCACAACTTATAAACCCTTTTACAGGTGTATTTTCATCAGGCAAACTTTATGAAAGTCAATTTGAAAAAAGTTTAAATGATTTAAATGCCAGTGCCATTATAAATCTTGCAAAAATTTCTTTTAAAGAATTTAACCTACATCAAGAGTATAGAAACATTTCTTTTACAGAGTTAAATTCAGCTAAAGCATTGATAGTAGCAAACAAAGAAAATCTTTTAAAATTAAACGATGCGAATTTAAATATAGCCAAGGAAGTTTTAGGAGAAAAATATACAGAACTTTTAAAGACTATAAATCAAGACAAGATTACAGAAAATACCATAAAATCCACTAGTGTTTTATATAGCATTATACTTTTGCTTTGTATATTCTCACTCCAAAAAACCGCACGAAAAAATTCCATAGTGCCAAGCTAAGCCTTAAAGCTTAGCTTGAAATTTTATCATCAGTCTTTTAAGTAGTATTCTATAGTAGAAACCACTCTTATGGTTTTGATGTAAGGGGTGTTTTTATCTCTGTTGCTGATGCTAAATTGCCCTTGAGAAGCCTTTTTTATCTTGCCTAGATGGCTGTTTGAATCTTGTGCGAATTTTATCGCTGCATTTCTAGCATTGAGCGTTGCTTCTTCTATCATTTGTGGTTTTATCTCATTGAGTTTAGTATAAAGGTATTCTATGTCATAATTATCGATTTTCGTTACTATGCCAAATTTTGCAAGACTTGAAATGTTTTCTAGTATGCTTTTTCCAAGCTTTACATTTTGAGTATAGATGAGTAAATTTGCAGTGCCTATGTATCGGTATGTAGCTTGAGTGTCGTTGCTATAAGGATCGCTTAAACGATCTATGATATTTGGCGAATTGTAGCTGATCTCATCTTCTTTTACGCCTTGTTTTTCTAAAAATTTGATGATATTTTCTTTATCTTGTTCTAGTTCTTCGTATAAATTTGTAAGATTATTATTTGATCTTGTGAATTTTATAGGAAGTATCAAAGTATCCGCTTCGACTTCTTTTTGGCTTAAACCCTTTACGCTTACACTTCTTTCAAGTGTTTTAAAATCACTTAAAGCCTTGTTAAATCCAAAAGCTAAAATCAAACTTGCCAAAACTATGGCTAAAGCCATAAAGATATTATTTGTTTTCATTTTTTCTCCTAGTTAAAAAATACACTCCATTAGCAACCAACACACAAGCACACATCACAAAAGCAAGGATTATTGGTGTATTTGCATTGATAGCTCCAACCACGAAGGAGATAAAGCCTGCAAAACCAAATTGCACCGTTCCAAGCACCGCAGAAGCAGTTCCGCTATGTTCTTTAAACCTTGCCATAGCCAAAGTCGTGGTATTGGGTGCGATGAAACCAAGCATAGCGATACTTGTAAAAATACTAAGCTCAAAAAGCAGGAAATTTGGATGAAAAAAGGCATTTACAAGTAAAATCACAGTCGATATAAACATTATCATCAAAGCTTTTGCCAAAATTTTTTCGCTTTCGTATTTTAAAACCAATCTCGCATTTATATTTGCACAGATGACAAAACCTAAAGCATTTGCCCCAAAAAGCAAGGCAAATTTTTGCTCACTTAAGCCAAAAAACTGCGTAAAAACAAAGCTTGATCCTGTGATATAAGCAAACATCGCCGCCAAAGCAAAAGAAGCACATAGTATATAAACCAAAAAGCGTTTATCGCTTAAAACAAATTTGTAGCTTTTCATCGCTTCATGATGGGAAAATTTTTTGTTTTTAAGATGAGGTGCGGACTCTTTTAAGCCAAAAAGTATCATCAAAAAAAGCAAAATTCCCAAAGCAAACAAAGTCGCAAAAATACTATGCCATGAAAAATACTCTAGCAAAATTCCCCCAAAAGTTGGCGAAAGCATAGGAGCAAGAGAACTAAAAACCATCATCAAAGCAAAAATTCCTGCAGCTTCTTTGATCTCAAACAAGTCATTGACAATAGCCCTTGCGATAACCACACCTGCACATCCCCCAAGTGCTTCAAAAAATCTCAAAGCGATAAAAGCATAAATATCATCGATAATCACACAAAACAAACTCGAAATGATGAAGAAAAATATCCCCACCAAAGCTGGAATTTTACGCCCAAAAATATCACTTAAAGGCCCATATATAAGCTGTCCTAAAGCAAAAGCGATAAAAAAACTTGCGATACTAAGTTGGGTTAAAAAAGAATTAGTTTGAAAACTTTGCTCCACATGAGAAAGTGCAGGCAAATACATATCTGTAGAAAGTGGTGCTATGCTTGACATCAAAGCAAGGATAATGATAAGTTTAAATTTGGCAAAGCCGTGAATTTTGGTGTGTTTTTGCATTTGTAATCCTAATTATTCTAAAAGAATGATTTTAACAAGTCAATCTTAGAATAATCTTTGTTTTTCTATGTTAAATTTAGAGAAAAATTCTAAGGAAATTTTTTATGCAAAATTTAAACCAAAATGAACAAATCAAATGCCCAAGTTGTGGAAGTTTTATCGATATCAGTACTGCTTTATATGCTCAAATTTTAGATAAAGCTAAGCAAGAAATGCTAAAACAAAAAAAAGAATTTGATGATGAGGTAAATGCCAAAAGAGCTGAATATACCAAAGCTTTAAATGATTTAAAAACTCAAAAGATAGAACAAGAAAAACTCATAAGCGAGCAAGTAAGCCAAAAGCTTCTTTTAGAAAAGCAAAAATTTGAACAAGAACTTCTTACACAAAAGCAAAATTTCCAAAAAGAATTCAGCGAGAAATTTAACAAAGAGCATGAAAATGAAATGAAAATCATGCAAGAAGAACTCGAGAAAAAAAGCAAAGAGCTTAGCGAGTTTTTAAGCATAAAGGCTGAAAATGAAAGACTCAAAAGAGAACAAAAAGAAAATGAAGAAAGATTGAAATTTCAAGCTAAAGAAGAGGCTTTTAAAGAATTTAAAGAACAAGAAAACAAAAATTTGGAATTTGAAAGAGAAAAAATGCGTCTTGAATTTCAAAAAAGCACTCAAGAGCAAGATCTTAAATACAAAGAACTAGAAACGAATTTTAAAAGCGTAGCTCAAAAGCTAGAAGACGCACAACGCAGGATAGAACAAGGCTCACAGCAACTCCAAGGCGAAGCAGCCGAACTACTCATAGAAGAATACATACAAAGTGAGTATTTAAGTGATGAAGTAAAAGGAGTGCCAAAGGGCGTAAATGGAGCCGATTGTCTGCATATAGTAAAGGATAATTTTGGAAATATTTGCGGAAGTATTTTATATGAGAGCAAACGCACTAAAGAGTTCAACAAAGAATGGCTGGATAAGCTTAAGCTAGACAGCATAGCTGCAAAAAGTGATATAGCGGTTTTGATCACAAAAACTATGCCAAAAGATAAAGAAAAAACGCATTTTAAAGAAGGAATTTTGATCTGTACTTTTAATGAATTCAAAGGTGTTTTAGCAGTGCTTAGAGAAAGCATTATAAATTCTTATAAACTCAAAAATGCTTTACAAAACAAAGATGAAAAAAATCACATTTTATACGAATACTTAAATTCTAAGGAATTTAACACGCAAATCACTTTTATACTCAAAACTTACCAAAATATGAAAGAAGAGTTAGAAGCTGAAAAAAGGGCTTTGCAAAATATATGGAAAAAAAGAGAAAGAGCTATAGAAAATCTAAGTTTTAATTCCACTGCCATAGTGAGTTCTTTAAATGCGATATTTAGCGACTTACAAGGTGGAAATTTGATAGGCGAAGAAGGGATTAAAAGTCTTGAAAATTTAGCCAAAGATGAGGATTAATTTTGGGCTTAGCCCAAAATTAATCATTCTCCTGGGAAGTGATTTGGATTTTTCCAAGGTCCGTATTTTACTTTTATGTATTCTTTAGGGTCTAAATTTTGTTGTGGTGAGGCAAAATACTCAGGTTTTAATGATGGGGATTTGCTATAAGCTGTATCAAGTCCTGCACGATTTTCTGTAGCGGTTATAGGCATTCTTACAAAACCTGTATTGACATAAGCTGCTATATCTAGTGCATCTTCATCGCTTAATATAGGATTATCCGCACTCGCACCAAAAGGCATGGCTGATTTTAAAAATCTTGCTAAAAATGGTATCATAGCCATGTGTCCACCATCGGGATAGATAAGTAAAGATGGATATAAATGTCCGCTACCTTGTTCGTAATTATCATTTTTTACCCCAAGTCCTCTTTCGCCATGGCAAGCAACGCAATTTTCTTCAAAGAGTTTTTTTCCACGCACAGGGTCAGCTGGGCGATTTGGAAAATTCATCTTAGCAAAAAAATCTCCTTCAAGCTTTACGCCGTCTTTGATACCATAGGCTTCTTTTAGCCATTTAAAATAAGCTAAAATTGCTTTCATTTCTTTAGAATCATTAGGAAATCTATGAGAGTCAGTTCCGCCCATTCCGCGAATTCTATCTTCAACGGAGATGATTTTCATTGTTTCTATGTCAAGTCTTGGATAATTGTTTAGGACATTTAAAAATGGAATTACATATTTTTTTGTCCCTGGCAAACCATTGCCATCATTGTCCATGTGACAGGAAATACAATTTACTTCGTTGCTTGTCTTTTTTAGCTTGCTATAGGGTCCTAGAGTGCTTTCTGTCTTGCTTAAAAGCTCTATGCCATAACGGATTAAATCCCCTTGCTTGCCTTTTGGAACATCATTGATGCTTAAATTTTTATTTGGCCATTCTTGCACAGGTCTTTTGGAAAGTTCCTTAAAGTACTCTACTCCTTCCTTGTCGCTTAATTCTTCTCCTACTTTGTAATCACTCACGCTTTTAGCACTAAGACTCAAACTAAGACATAAGCCAAGCAATAAAATGTGTTTTTTCATGATTTTCCTCCTTTTTATTTGCAGTTCAAATTGATTTTAATGTATTTTTTCTTAAATATTAAGCATAATAAGAATAATTTAAATAAAATTAAATTTTAAAGTGTTACTAAAAGTAATATATTTTTAAAGTATATAATTAATATTTATTAAAATTTTATGATATTAACTTTATATTAATTATTTAAATAGTTTGTTTTTTATAGAGTTTAGATTTTCTTCTAGATTTTTGAAATTTTTTTCTAAATCTTTTTTTATATCTATAAAGAAAGGATTGCTTAAAGTAGCGATAAGATAATGATTTTCTTTAGAAAAGATATGATTTAAAGTGAAATTTTTATCTTGAAGTTTGATATAAATTTGTTCTTCATTTTCAAAGCTAGGATTTTTGTTTGCACTTAAAATTTCGAGTAAAATTCCGCAAAAAAAGCGTTTGTTTTCGTCCAAAAACTGAATATCATAAATTTTAAAATCCTTAAATTCAAAGCAGTTTTGACTTTTAAATTCTTTCAAATCCTTTGTAAGTCCTAGTTTTAAAAAGTCTTTTTGGCTTAAACTTTGCTTTTTAAATTTCGCCCTAAAACGACGCAAAAATAAATTTAAAGCGTCAATTTGTAATTCTTTTTGTGCGAGTTTTAGTTTTTTGGCTGTAAAACGAAAGAAAAAAACACCTACAAAAACAGCTAAAATTACTGCAATTAAGGCATCTCTTATAAAAACAAAGGCTAAAAAGCCTACAAGTAAGGCTTCGATAATGCTTAGGAATTTTAAGATTCCTAAGCGTTTAAGTATATAAAGTCTATTATTTTCTAAGCTTTTTAAATCCATTAAGATTTTGCTTTTTCCATTCTTTTTCTTTGAGTTGGATCAAGATAGCGTTTGCGAACACGCACATTTACAGGTGTAACTTCTACAAGTTCATCTTCTTCTATCCACTCTAAAGCTCTTTCAAGGCTTAATTTTCTAGGTGGTACAAGCTTGATTGCATCATCGCTTCCACTTGCTCTTACATTGGTAAGATTCTTTCCTTTGATAGGATTAACATCTAAATCATTTGGACGAGAGTGCTCACCTATAATCATACCGGTATAAACTTTAGTTTGAGGCTCTATGAAAAGCACTCCACGCTCTTGAAGGTTAAACAAAGAATACCCTAAAGCCACGCCATTTTCCATAGAAATTAAAGCTCCATTATTACGCTTTTCAACCGCGCCACTAAAAGGACGGAATTCTAAAAAGCTATGATTCATCACGCCTTCGCCTTTGGTATCGGTTAAAAACTGACTTCTAAAACCTATAAGTCCGCGTGCTGGAATTTCAAACTCAAGTCTTGTTTGTCCATCGCCTGTTGGCGCCATGGTTTTCATTTCAGCTTTTCTTTTGCCAAGTTTTTCTATTACTGCACCGCTAAATTCCTCAGGCACATCGATAACTAAATGTTCAAAAGGTTCTGTTTTAATCCCATCTTCAACCTTTACGATAACTTCAGGTCTTCCCATACAAAACTCAAAACCTTCACGACGCATATTTTCAGCTAAAATAGTGATTTGAAGTTCGCCCCTACCGCTTACTTTAAATTTGCCTTCGCCTGTGCTTTCGTATTTCATAGCGATATTAGTTTTCATTTCAGCTTCTAAGCGTTCAGCGATTTTATTTGAAGTTACATGTTTTCCTTCAGTTCCTGCCAATGGGCCATCATTTACAGAAAATACTATACTTAAAGTCGGCTCTTCAATGTGTAAAGGATCAAGTGGCATAGGATTGTTTGGATCTACAACGCTATCACCCACATCTAAAGCTTCAAAACCTGCTATAGCTACGATATCTCCACTTCCTGCTTCTTCAATATCCATTTTTTCTAAGCCCATAAAGCCAATGAGTTTTGAAATTCTACCATTTACTTTGGTGCCATCAGCTTTTGCAAGCATTACGCTTTGGTTTTTCTTTACAACCCCATTGAAAATTCTAGCAATGCCTATTTTACCTACGAAATTATCATACCCTAAAGTGAAAACTTGAAGTTGTAAAGGATTGTCATTTGTGCCACTTGGTGCTGGAACGCGTTCAAGTATGGTTTTAAAAAGTGGCTCCATATTATCACTTTCATCGTTTAGATCAAGCTTAGCATAACCATTTTTTGCTGCAGCATAAACTATGGCAAAGTCAAGTTGCTCATCGTTTGCATCTAGGGCTACAAAAAGATCAAAAATTTCATTGATCACTCTTTCAGGATCAGCAGCTGGTTTGTCGATTTTGTTGATTACAACTATAGGTTTAAGCCCTAAAGATAAAGCTTTTTTAACCACGAATTTAGTTTGTGGCATAACGCCTTCTTGAGCATCTACTAAAAGCAAAACTCCATCAATCATTTTTAAAACGCGTTCTACTTCTCCGCCAAAATCAGCATGCCCTGGAGTATCTATGATGTTGATTTTTGTACCTTTGTAATTGATCGCTGTGTTTTTTGAAAGTATGGTAATACCGCGTTCTTTTTCTATATCGTTGCTATCCATAACGCGTTCTGAAATTTGTTCTCTTTCGCTAAAAGTGCCTGATTGTTTTAACAATTCATCTACCATGGTGGTTTTACCATGGTCAACGTGAGCTATAACTGCTATATTTCTAATGTTTTCCAAATTTTCTTCTCCAAAGCTAAATTTTTAAAAGCTTAGATTATACAAAAATTTAACTTAAACTACAAAGTATCAAAACTTGGAACACTTCTTGCTTTAAAAACTTATGAAATTAAAATTTTAAAAAGGAAGTTAAAATGTCAAAACCATTAAATGAAGAGATTTTTGTTGAATTTAAAAGCGATCTAGCTGAAAGAAAAAATGAAGTTTTGCTTCAAGTTTTAGAACTTTTAGAAACTTTTAGATCAGATAAAAACGAAAAAATGGCAAGAATTTCAAGCGAGCTTACAGAAATTTTAGAAAATGAAGAAAATTTAGAGAAAATTTTAAATGCTAAAAATTTAGAAGAGCTTTTAAATATCTTAACTGCTTTAAATGAAGATAAGATGATTAAAGTATATGAAGATTCTTATTTGAAAGAAAAATTTCCTAATGTAATGGTAGATAAATTTTTAAAATAATTTTTTGAAGGAAAAGTGATGTCAAATTTAGCTCCGCAAAATGATGTTTTAAATCTTACGCCGAGTAAAACTTCTACTACTAGTAGTTCTTTTAGTAAAACAAGTAAAAATAAAGAACATGAAAGTAGCGATAGTAAAAATTCAACTCAAGATGATACAGAGAGTTTTTTAAATTCTTTGCTCAATTCTATCGATGAAACTAATGAATTTTTACCTGATCATATGAAGATCAGTCAAAAAGAAGTTGTTAATGAAGCGATGAACAGACTTCAAAAAGGAGCTTTTGATGAGAGTGATAAGATAAGCATTTTCGAATCTGCTTCTTTTATGCAAATTCTTTCTTTGTTGGATAAGCTAAAAACAGATACAGCAGATGTTAAACTGGCAAATCTTTCTACTCAACTTTCGAGTCTTATCAAAACAGAGGCTAATTTTAATGCTTTAAAAGGCGCATCAAATCTTAGTGAGCTTTTGGACATAGCTAAAGATCTGGGCTTAAATGTAAAAAATATTAAAGTAGATCGTCTTCTTGATCTTAAAGCAACTTTTCCAAATTTAGATAAGGCCGATTTTTTTAAAGGTGCTGTGGATAATGTTTTTAAAGAAATCATCAATAATAAAATTTCCAATATGAGTAAAAATTTAAATCACAATTTACAAAATACAACTCATACTACAAGCACTCATTCTACGCAAAAAACAAATTCTAAAGATAGCGGTTCTTTGCTTTCTCAAACTTTAAAAAATTTAGATTCCATGCTTTCATCCAAAGAAAGCAAACACGAAAAAAATGATAAAGTTAAATCAAAAATAGAAGAAGATACCACAGATGCTAAAAATACTTTAAAAAATATCAAAAATGATGAGTTTGCAAAAAATTTAACAGAAGAGTTGAATATAAAAGATAAAAAAAACCAAGATAATTTAAATAAAGATAACAATCTTAAAGATTTGATTAAAGATAGTACAAAACAAGATAAAAATTTAAACAAAGAGTTAAAAGACAATGCAAGCACTCAGGAGCTTACAAATCTTAAAGATTTAAATAAAGAAAACAAAGATTTTAATAAAGAGTTAAATAAAAATCAAGAAAAAAACAATTTAAATCAAGAGAATATACAAGATCAAAATAAAAATTTAAAGAGCAATAATCAAAATTTAAATCTTGATAAAAATTTAAATAAAGAAATTGTCAAAGATGCTCAGAATTTAGTTTCAAATTTAACACAAAAAGATTTTAGTTTAAATAAAGAGCCTAAAAACAACAACAAAGAAAATAAAGATATAAAACAGAATTTCTTTGATCAAAAATTAAATTTTGAAAATTTAAATAAAACTCAAGCAGTTCAAAATAAAGAGAATAATGCTAATTTTAACAACAATACCAATAAAGAAACTTTTACTCAAGAGCAAACAAAAACGCACAGTGAAAATGTAGATAAAAATAATTTAGATGACTTAAATTCTTTAGTCAAAGATTTAAGTAAAGTAACACAAAACAATGCTCGCAATATCACGCCTAAAGAGACTTTGCAGTATTTTTCACAAGATTTAAAAGAGGCTGTAGATCAATATAAAGCGCCTATCACTAAACTTAGTATCACTCTAAATCCTAATAATCTTGGAGAAGTGGAAGTAACTTTGATACAAAGAGGTAATAACCTTCATATCAATTTCAACTCCAATACCAATGCAATGAATTTGTTTATCCAAAATCAAGTCGAGTTTAAAAATTCTCTTGTAAATATGGGATTTACTGGACTTGAAATGAATTTTAGTGATCAAGGTAAAAGAGAGCAAAATCAAAATCAAGGAAAAAATCGTAGTGGATATGGTTTTAAAGATACTTTAGATGGAAAAAATGAAAGTGAAAAAGTCAATCTAGAGCTTGTTTTAGCGAAGTATTTCTAAGTTGGAACACTTATTGCTTTTAATTAAAAAAGACTGAATGTAAAAAAAGGATTTTATCATGGCGACAACAAATTGGAATAGCAATCTTAACTGGACAAATACTGCTAATACTAACCAAACAAGCAACAAGGATACGAAAGTGGATAATTCATCTAGTAGCAATAGCTCTGGTGTGGTTAGTAATCCAAATGCTACCTTAGATAAAGATGCGTTTTTAAAACTTCTTTTGATAGAGCTTCAACATCAAGATCCAACAGATCCTATGGATAGTGATAAAATGCTTACACAAACCTCACAGCTTAGTGCACTTGAAATGCAACAAAATACCAATACAACTATGCAAAAAATGGTTGAAACTATGGAAAAACTTTCCAATTCTTTTAGTACGAGTATGAGTACTGCAGCAGTGGGAGCTATAGGAAAAATGGCTACGGTAAATGAAAACAAAGTCAAATTAACAGGCGCAGATGAGGTTATTGCACTAAAAATGTATTTGCCTGAAGATTCGGATGATAAAGGAATCACCTTAGAGGTTTATGATAAAAATAATAAGTTGGTATTTAGTGAAAAAAGTAATGAGGGAAAAGAAGTATCAAAAGGTTTATTTACATTAGAGTGGCCTGGTAGAAATAATGATGGTGTTTATGCTGGGGATGGAGAGTATAGTGTTAAAGTGGTTTATAATAATAAAAACGGGGAAAAGATCACTGCAAATTATGGAACTTATCCTATAGAGGGTATTAAATTTGTTGATGGGGTTGCTTATGCAAAAATGGGTGGTCAATATGTAAGTTTTGATGATATTGGTGAAATTAGTGATTATAAACTTGGTTCATCTTCAACTTCCGTTGGAGATAGTTCAGGTGGAGACTCAAGTGATGGAGATTCTTCTAATTCTGGATCCACAGAAGAAGGCGACAAAGAGGAAAAGGCATAAGCCATGATGAATTCATTTTATAATGGAATTTCTGGAGTTAAAACAAATAGTTTTGGTATTGATATTTATGCAAATAATATAGCTAATGTTAATACTACAGGTTTTAAGTATTCTGATACTCAATTTAAAGATATTTTTTATAGCACCATAACTACTCAATCAACTAATCCTGCTCAAGGTGGATATGGCTCAGGATCAGCTTCTTCTAATGTGGTTTTTGAACAAGGTTCTCTTGTGGCAAGCGATAGCGAATTTGATGTGGCTTTACAAGGAAAAGGATTTTTTGGGGTTTTGGGGGCGGATGGTAATGCTTACTATACTAGAAATGGATCGTTTAAAAGAGATGCAAATGGATATTTGGTAGATTCTTATGGAAATTTTGTTTTAGGAACAATGAACCCTGCTTTTACCGGTATCAACTATAGCGATAGGGTTGCAGGGCTTATGGGGGATTATCTTAACACAGGAACTCCGGTAAATAATGGTTTTACCGTAAATTCAAATAATTCTTTCAGTATAGGCACAACTGCTTCTCAAGGGGCTATTAAAGTACCTGTGAATATGTATTTACCTCCTCAAGTAACTCAAAATGTAAAATGGAGTGGAAGTTTAAATGCTAACACAACAACAGAAGTGGTCAAAGTGGATCTTGATCCTGGTAAATTTAACATTACAAAAACTGAAGATGGAAAATATTTAGTTAGCGGTAGTGTTAGCAAAGAAGATGTGTTTAGTGCTAAAGCGGGCGATAGGATCATTTTAAATTTCACTGATGATAATGGCGTAAAAACAAGCTTTGAAGCAACTTTAGATGAAAATCTTAATTTTAAAAGCAATGAGCTTGATTTAAAAGGATTGGATGAAAATAGTATTAAGCTTGATACAGCTCAAATTTCAACAGAACAACAAAAAGCCAATAAAGATATTTTAGAATCCCCTATTTATAATGCAGATGGGAGTAAAAGTACTTTAAGGGTTACGCTTGAAAGGGTTTTGCCGCAAGAAGGCGATAATATACAATATAAAGCCATTGCCCAAATTTATGATTCTAATGGCAATGCCGTAGGCAATCCAACTGAAGGAAATATGGTTTTTGATAAAAATGGTGCTTTGCTTCAAAACAATATTACAAGCATTGCAAACCCAAATGGCGGAACAATTAATATTGATTTAGGCTCTCCTTATGATGCTAACAAGCCTGGTTCGGGTTATAGTGGGATTTATATTAAAGAAGGCGTTGAAAAAAATGTAGTTACACAGCAAGATGGTGTAGCCGAAGGATTTTTTAAACAATATGATATATCTGATGATGGAAGTATTGTAGCGCAATTTAGCAATGGTAAAAATGCTATAGTTGGAAAGCTTGCTTTATATAATTTTATCAATGAGCAAGGATTGGCTGCTATGGGCGATAATATCTTTGCTGCAACAGCTAATAGTGGTGAAGCAAGTTTTATTATGAAAAATGGACAGATTGTTAATACAGCCAAATTTAAAGGCGGATTCTTAGAACAATCTAATGTTGATTTAAGCGTAGAGCTTTCAAATCTTATAGTAACTCAAAAAGCCTTTGATGCAAGCTCAAAAAGCATTACCACAAGCGATCAAATGATACAAAAGGCTATTAATATGAAAAGATAATTTTTAGGAATTATCTTTTTCTAGTTTTTCAAAAATAATTTTAATTTCTTCTATGTCGCTTTCGCTATAATCATGACTTGATTTAATATAGCTTGCTTGTTGCCCTTTTTCAAGGTATAAAACTTTTTCATAATCTTTTAAATTTATTTGATGCTTTAGTTCAAGCTCGGTGTTTGTTTTAGGATAAAATTTTAAAAAATTATCCTCTCCAATATTTTCGGCTTTTATGTATATTTTTACATTATAAACCATTTCATCTAAAAAATTTAGCTTTGCGTCAATATGATATTTTAATTTTATAAGTTTTTTATACAAGACACTAAGATGATTATATTTTTTTATGATATCACGATAAAGATTTGAAAATTTCATATCTATAGCATTAAGTTTTTCAGTTTTTTGAAGTTTGATAATCTTGATTTGATTTTTGATTAGATAATCATAGTAATTTTGCATTTGACTTATGATATTATCAAGTTTACTCTTTGTTTTAAGGCTTAAATTTGTAAGATTTTCAGTTTCTGAGTTTGATTTATTGTTAATAAAATCTAGTGGAGAAATTACAATATTATTTTTAAATTTTATATTATTTGTTATGATTAGATTTTTTTTGGGATATAAGATATTATCTGCTAATAAATTGCAAATATAAATATTTTCTGCTTCTATTTTTCCACCCATGCAGTTTTCAACAAATACATTTTTGGCTATAACTATCCCGTTTTCTAAATTTTTTATATACACAGTATCAGCTTGCAAAGTTCCTTTGTGTGTTATAATAAAAATATCTTGTGCAAAAATTTCGCTTTTTGCATGAGTTAGGCCTTTGATGCTGATATTTCTTCCATAAAGTTTTGTCGCTCCAATGCTTCCATTTACTTTTATGTCTGAAGCTTGAACATTTACAATGCCTGATTTAACAGCATCATCATTTATATCAAAATTAGTGATTTCTAAGTTTATATTTTCATCAGTATTTGTTTTGATTGAACCGGTTGTTTTAAGTCCTACTTGTGATAATTTTAAATTATTTGTAACGCTATATCCTGATCGGTCTTTATTTAAAAATCCATAATTTGCACTAAAATATTTAATTCTATCTTCTAGTTCTTCTGTATAAATGCTTTCATCTTTTATGATAAAAGGATTATCAAAAAAAGCTATTGGATTTAAATGAAGGATTTCTCCTCTTAAATTTCTACCTTCTTTTCCAAGAATTCTATAAATGTATTCAAAAAGTAGCTCATTTTTTTCAATAGGTTTACAGTAGCTTCCTTCATCATAGCTAATATTTTCGTCAAAACATTCTTCGTTAACATCTCTATGATAAATAATTTCATCGCTTTTATGTTCAATCTTATCTACACCTTTGGCAATTTCAAGCTCTATTTCTTTAATAGATGGATTTTTTTGTATTGATAAGATAAAATCATCAATCTTGTCAAATAAATTTTTATCAAGTCTTAAGATTAAAAATTTTTGCTTGATCATTACTTTATAAATATTTTGCAAAATGTCAAATTTTAAATTTGGATAGTATTTAAAATTATCCAAAAAATTAATATTGACCTTAAGATAAGTTAAACTAGGATTAGATTTAAGCTTAACCACGAAACAATTTTTTTGTGTTTTTGGATAAATTTCTATAAGAAATTTTTGCACCATGGTATTGTAATTTTTTACAAAAAAATCATCCGCATAAAATAAGTCAAAATCCTTTCTTTCATAAGTTTTTGTTTTTGCTGGTTTTATATTAGAACACAGAAGTTTAAAATCTATAATTCTAAAATCAAGAATTTGATCTGTGCTGGCTTGTTCATATTTTAAACTTTCAAAAGGATTGAAAGTTTCTAAAGTTTTTATTTCATAGCTCATCATTACACTCCTATGTTTTCGAGGATATGATTTAACATTTCATAATTTTGATTTAAATCAATATGATCTAAATGCACTAAAATTTGTCCACATTTTTCACATTTTAAAGTATTTTCTTTGCTAACAAGTTCTTCGTGTATGGTTTGTGGAACTGCATGAGTACGCAAATAACAGTTGCAAATATAATCATAGGTTTTTTCAGTCTTTAAATCTTGCCTAATTGATTTTAATTTTATGTATTGCTCTAGATTATAATGAATCTCTTGAAGATGTAGAGCTTTTTTTGTGAAGTTAGCTATCCATAAATCTTCAATAGCAAAATGATCTAAAATCCAATCTTTGGTCAATGTTGAAAGTTCAAATGACATTTTAACAATATCATTTGAGTGTTCTAAAAGTTCTTTAGTCTTTTTTAATAATATTTGATGAGATTTTCTATGTTCTTCAATTAAAGGAAAATCAATGCTTTCCATAAATTTTTCTTCATCTTTGAAATGAATTTTTACATATTGGAATAACTTTGTAAGAATTTGTTTTAAATCATTTTTGTGTTGCACATCATTATCTTGAATTTTTAAAGCTAAATCGTTTGCAATTTCAGCAATTTCAAAAATTAGTTCGTGTTGTTTATCTAATTGTATGTTTTTAATGCTAAAATCTTTACTCCATTTGATTTCCATGATTTTTCCTTAAAAATTTTATATAATATATCTATATAATCGTATTTCCTTGAAAAAAACAATAATTTTGCAAATTAAATTTAAAAATTTATATAAAATATAACCAATTTGTTACATATTTATACATTTTTATATTTAGTTTTTATAGCTCAACACTTTTTAAGTATATTATGATATAATTTCTTTGCCTTTTCTTAGACCTGTGCAATGCTATTTTTAAGCACCGCTTCAGGGTGGGAACACAGCAGAGCACTTGATTTTAGTGTGTGCCGCAGTTATCTGGGGAAGGGTTTTCTTCATTTAAAATTCCCTATTTATTTTTCAATTAGACTAGCTTCTTTATAAAGTAAAAATTATGTATATTTGTAACAATAAATTAAAAATTTATTTAAAAATTATAATTTTAAGATTTATTAAAATATTAGTTAACTAGAATTTAAGCATTGCAAATTACATTACCAATATCAAAGGATAAACAATGGATAGAAAGAAAATTCCCTTGTTGGTGCTGTGTATTTTAATTGCAGCTGTGTTTTGGCTTATACCTACTCCTGTAGGTTTGGAAGATAATTCTTGGCATTTTCTTGGGCTTTTTATTGCTGTGATTATGGCTGTGATTATGGCAGTGATTTTACAAGTAATGCCTTTGGGGGCTGTTTGTATGGTAGCTATTGCCATAGTAGCTCTTAGCGGCATTACCACTACCCAAAGTTCTGTGCGTGCTACACATATAAAAACTCTTGAGGGAATTGTTTTAAGAGATAATTCTAATATCTATAAAACAACTATGGATGAGGCAGTTGAAGCCACTATTTTGCAGGCTTTAATCAATGCTAATATAAGTAGAAATTTAAAAGCAAAAGTTAATGAAATTTTAAAATCAAGCACAGATATAAATTACCAGATTGAAAATCTAAGTAAAATTTACACCAAGGCTACTTCAAAAACTTCTACGCAACAACTTATTGATGAGACTAAAATTTCAGCTTTAAATACTTTAGCACTTGATTTTTTATCTCAAAAGAGTATAGATGAAAAGGTAAATACTGCTATATCAAATTTAAAATCTAAAACAGGTATAAAAGATGCTTTAAGTGGTTTTTCAAATTCTCTTATTTGGCTTATAGTGATTTCTATTATTGTGGCTCGTGGAGTTATTAAAACAGGACTTGGAGAGCGTTTGGCTTATCATTTTATCAGTATTTTTGGTAAAAAAACCTTAGGTATTGCTTATTCTATAGCTTTTTGTGAAACCATTTTAGCTCCAGTTACTCCTTCAAATACTGCAAGAGCAGGGGCTATCATAAATCCTATAGTTCAAGCTATTGCAAGAAGTTTTAAATCCACTCCTGAAGATGGAACGCAAAATAAAATAGGCACTTATCTTTCTTTGGTAAATTATCAAGCTAATCCTATTTCATCAGCTATGTTTATTACAGCTACAGCTCCAAATCCTTTGGTGGTTGATCTTATAGCACAAGCTACAAATTTAGAAGTGCATTTAACTTGGGGGCAATGGGCTTTAGGAATGTTTTTACCTGGTATAGCTGCTATGCTTTTGATGCCTTTGGTGCTTTATTTTCTCTCTCCACCAGAAATTAAATCCACGCCTAATGCTTCCACTTTTGCTAAAGATAAATTGAAAGAACTTGGAAAAATGAAAAATAGTGAAAAAATAATGCTCAGTGTTTTTGTCTCGCTTTTACTTTTATGGGCTGGAACTTTGGGCTTGTTTTTTGGAATTTCTCTTGATGCGACTAGCGTGGCTTTGCTTGGGTTGTCTTTGGTGTTAATTAGTGGAGTTTTAACTTTTGGGGAAGTTTTGGCTGAAAAAGCTGCTTGGAATACTTTAGTATGGTTTTCAGCTCTTGTAATGATGGCAACTTTGCTTGGCAAACTTGGTGTTACTCAGTTTTTAGCTGAAGTTTTAGGTGAATTTGCTTCTGCTATGGGACTTGGGGAAATTTCTATTATGATATTTTTAAGCCTTGCTTTTTTATATACGCACTATTTCTTTGCTTCTACTACAGCTCATATATCAGCAATGTTTTTTGTTTTTTATAGTGCAGGGCTTGCTTTAGGAGCACCACCACTTCTTTATGCTTTTATTATGATAGCTTCAGGTAATGTTATGATGGCATTAACTCACTATGCAACAGGAACAGCTCCTGTTATTTTTGGAACAGGCTATGTAACTCTTAAAAAATGGTGGAGTATAGGTTTTGTGATTTCCATAGTTGATATAGTAGTGATGATAGCTGTTGGACTTATTTGGTGGAAAATTTTAGGATTTTATTAATAATTTCTAGGAATTAATTCCTAGAAATTATTCTATAAAACCGCTTGCTATGACTTTATCATGATCATAAAAGACTGCCATTTGTCCGCTAGCAAGTCCATAAACAGGATCTTTTAGAGTGATTTTTGCACTTTTATCTTTATAAATTTCTACCTTACAAGGTGTAGATTTTGAACGATAGCGGATTTTTACTTCGCAATCAAGCTCTTTAGCATCTATAAAAAGATTGATATTTTTTAGCTTAAATTCACTGATTTTAAGTTCTTCTTTGGTTCCTACGATGATTTGATTTTGCTTGGGATTGATTTTTAAAACAAAATGTGGTTCATGTGCCCCACGCACTTCAAAGCCTCTTCTTTTGCCTATAGTATAGTGCATATAGCCCTCATGTTTGCCTACTACTTTTCCGCTGCTATCTAATACTTCTCCAGGAATTTTTGTATCCATAAATTGATCTAAAACTTGCACATAAGTATCTTCAACAAAGCAAATTTCAGAACTTTCCTTTTGAGTGGCAAAAGATTTTAAAACCTCTATAGTGGAAGCAAATTTTTTCACATCTTCTTTTTTCATTTCGCCTAGCGGAAAAATAAGATATTTTAAAGCTTCTTTATCTGCACTGGCTAAAAAATAGCTTTGATCCTTGCTTTCATCTACTGCGGTTTTTATTAAGTTGTTTTCAAGTCTTGCATAATGTCCTGTGGCAAGTTTTTCACAACCTAAACTTTTAGCAAATTCTAAAAGTTTTCCAAGTTTGATAAAACGGTTACATAAAGCGCAAGGATTTGGTGTTTTACCCTCTTTATAAGTATCTACAAAAGGCATATAAACTTTGTTTTTAAAATCTTCTTGTAAATCTAAAATATGATAAGGAATTTGTAAAAAATTTGCAACTTTTTCTACTTTTTTGATATTTTCTTCGTGGTAATTTGGTTTGCCATGAAGCTTCATATAACAACCTATAACTTCATGACCTAAATTTTTAAGTTTATAAGCAGTGACTGTACTATCAACTCCACCGCTCATAGCGACTAGAATTTTCATTAAATTTCCTTTAAAGTATTAATTATAAAATCCAAGTCGTCAGTGATTTTATACTTTAACTCATCTCCTTTAGAAATCACTTCAAGTTTGAGCAAAGAATTTCTGACGAACTCATCAAAACCTCGCCAAAATTCACTCCCAAACAAAACAATAGGAACATCTTTTTTAAATTCTAATTGTTTTAATGTAAGAATTTCACACAATTCATCAAGTGTTCCAAAGCCGCCCGGGAAGATCACAAAAGCTAGACTCTTTTCAATAAGAGCCATTTTGCGTATGGCTAAGCTCTCAAAAGTAATATTATATTCTACAAAATCATTAAGTTTTTGCTCGTGAGGTAAAAATATATTAAACCCTACAGAACTCATTGAATTTGTATTATTTTTTTGTGAAAAAGCACCTTCGTTGGCTGCACGCATAATACCTCCTCCTCCACCGCTTATCACACAAAAACCATTTTGAACACATTTTTGTGCCAAAATTTTAGCCTGCTGATAATAAAAATTATCTTCTTTAAGTCTTGCTGAACCAAAAAAAGTAACAGCCTTTTCTAGTTCGGGTATATTTTCAAATTTTTCAACATCTTTTATGATTTTTGTATCCATCAAATACCTTTTTTAGCAAAACTATAAAAAATGATTATAGCTAATTTTTTTAAATTTATAGAGTAATTTTATCTTAATTGCTCTAATCTTTCTTTTTTAGATCCGATTTCTGTGATTTGAACACCAAAGTTACCATCGACAATTACTACTTCACCATAAGCAATTCTTTTATCTCCGATTAAAATTTCAAGCGGATCATTTGCAAGTTGATTAAGCTCTACAACTGAACCTATATCCATAGTTAAAACATCTTTTAAAAGCATTTTTTTATTGCCTATACGCACACGAACAGGTAAGCGTACATCCATGATAAGATTGATATTTTTAAGTTCTTCGCTAAGCATGATTGTTTTTTCTTCAGTATTGTGATTAGAATCAGTGCTTACATTTCCTGTTTCAGCAGGTTTCCCGCTTAGGATGTTATGGAGTGTTTGATCCATGGCTAAAGAAACTTGTTCTTCTAAATCGCCTATTTTTACATCATATAAAAATAATTTTTTAAAATCTTTAAAATCTACGCTTTCAGGCACAAATTCACAAGATTCTATACTAAAATCCATTTTTGGAATGTCTTTTTGGGCTCCTAAGGTTGTAGAAAATGCTGAAACGATGTTTTGGATAGCTTCTTTAGCTGCATCCATTTCATCAGGACCTAGTTTATCGTTTTTGGTGATCTCTTCTTCACCCATCATCCATTCACCAATAGCACTCATTAAAACAGCACCAGCTAAAATTCCTATTTTTCCACCATTTGCTATATCAAATATAGCATACACTAAAGGTGCTTTTAAAGTATCACTTGCATTGACATCAAATTCTTTATATTCGCTAAATTCAGCACTTTTTCCTGTTAAACCTTCAATGGTGCTGATGCATTCATTTGTAAACATTTTTAAAAAATCATTGATCATATTTCTTCATCCTCCTCTTCAGGCTCATCATAAACACTAGCTTTAGCTTTACGTTCTTCTTCGTATTTTTCCAAAATTTCTTTGATTTCATCTTTATCTGTGCGTATGAGTTCTAAAATTTTAATAGATTTTCTAAAACGATGCAATCCAATTTGTGCTAAGAAAACATCTTTTTTATCGATGCTTACTATAGCTTTATCATCTGCTTCTCTATCAAGCCTTAAAATATCGCCTTGTTTAAGTTCTAAAAATTCATGAACATTAATTAAGGTTTTTCCTAAAATTGCCTCATATACCACTTCAGCACGACCGATTAAAGTTTTAAGTTCTTTGTTACGTGATTTTTTGGCTGAGGTTTCACCCATCATAATATCGCGGTTTGCCAAACGGCTTAATATACTTTCTAAATGCACTACAGGATAGCAGATATTTACCATTCCGCTTGAATTTCCTATGATGATTTCCATTACCACCATGATAACAATCTCATTTTGAGATACGATTTGTACAACATTTGGACTTGATTCTTTAGCTTCAATACTAGGATAAATTTCAGTTACAGTAGCCCAGCTTTCTTTAAGTCTTTGCATAATGATACGCAAAATAGAATCAAGCAAATTAAGCTCAATATCCGTAAGCTCACGCGAAGCTTCATAGCTATCACCTTGACCACCTAAAAGCCTGTCTATCATAGGAAAAGCTATGCTTGGATTGATTTCTAAAACACAGTTTCCATCTAAGGGTTTGATAGAAAAAACGTTAAAGCTTGTTGGACTTGGTAAAGACATTAAAAATTCTCCATAAGTCATTTGATCGACTGAATGAAGTTTAGTTTCAACAATACTTCTCATCATCGATGAAATTTGAGAGGCTAAATTTCTTGCTAATTTATCATGTATGCCTTTGATTGTCCTAAGTTGTTCTTTTGAAACTCTGTTGGGACGCTTAAAATCATATACAACGATATTTCTTTCATCTTTTTCATCTTTTGAATTTGAGGCTATGGGTGTGTCGGTGTTATCATCGACAACTTCAAGCAGGGCATCAATTTCTTCTTGGGAAAGTATCTCAGCCATTACACTAGCCTTTCTCTAAGTTTTTTAAGGAGTTTTTTGTGAATTTGTGAAATTCTGCTTTCACTGATTTGTAAAATTTCACTGATTTCTTTTAGGCTTAATTCTTCATAATAATAAAGCTGAATAATTAACTGATCGCGCTCTTTAAGATCATCTAGCACTTTGTGAATTTTTTCTAAAAGTTCTTCTTTTTCAATTTTTTCTAAAGTATTGTCTTCGTTATAAAGTTCGATTTGCTCATCGATGGGCAGGGTATAGCTAATAGCATGAGCTGTTCTTACCTCTTTGATTTTTTCTACATCTAAATCAAGTTTTTTGGCTAGATACTCATCATCAGGTTCGCATTCATTCTCAAGGAAATATTCATCCATGATTGCATCAATATCTTTAATAATTTTGCGATTATTGCGACTCATTACATCAAGACTTCTAAGATAATCAAGCATAGAGCCATTAACTCTTTTTCTTGCAAAACCCCAGAAGTTATCATTTTGTTCTTTATCGTAACGGCGTGAAAGCTTTATCATTTCTTCAACGCCTATGCTAATAAGATCATTAACATCTATGCTTGAAGGCAAGCGTTCTTTTAGTCTAAAAGCCATAGCACGTAGGGCTGGCATGTAAGAAAGCACAAGCTCATCTTGCTCTTTCTTTAGCATTTGTGCATAAGCTTTAGGCGGCTCTTTTAGCATTTCTTCGTCTTTCTTTGGATTCATTTTTCTTTAGCTCTTCTCTTTCTTCATTGAGCTTTTCTAAAATTATATCCATTTTCTTTTCACGAATAACTAAATCGTTGATAATATTATTGCTAGTTTTTTCATAATCGTGTTTATTAAAGATTCTGCCACTAATTTTCTTTACATCTATAAAATTCATAATAGCAATATGAACAAAAACATAAAACATAAAAGTAATAAAACAAGTAAAAATCAGTATATCAAAGGCTTCATCTATACTAATAATGCTAAATGCAAGTCCTATAAAAAATCCACAAACAGTGAAAAATGCTACGTAATTTTCTGGCCTCATAATCTCTTCTCTTTATTGCTAAAATCTTTCAATAATTTTTCTAAAAAAACTTGAAAAACTACGATTTGAAACATTATCAAGCACTTTCCGTTCCAATCTATATAAAAGCTTGGAAGCTAGGGCTTTAAGCTCATCACTTGAGGCTGTGTTTTCATCGCTAAATAAAGTTCTTTTTTTAATACTACCACTTACATCTTTAGAAGCGCTTAAATGACCTAAGAATTCTAAATTTAAAGGATTTTTAATGTTTGCATCTGCAACTTTTTTAATATTTTCAAAAACTTTTAAAGCTTCATTTTCATTTTTTACAACATTAAAGAGCATTAGTAAATTTTCTTTTGTCTTAGAAGTTGTTTTTATGGTTGCATACGCATCAGTGATTGCTGCAGGATCAGGAACAGTTACTACTATAACTTCATCAGCCATTTCTAAAAAATTTAAAATATTTCCACCAATACCCGCGCCTGTGTCGATAATAAGAAAATCAAGCTCATCTAAAATACTTGCTTGATTTAAAAATCTCTCGTAAATATTTTTATCATTATATTTTAAAATCTCATCTCCACTTTCGCCTGGGATGAGCCATAAATTTGGCTTAACTTCTATTAAAATATCTTCCAAGGAGCATTCTCCACGTAAAACATGCAAGAGATTTTTTTGTATGCGTACATTTAAAATGACATCCAAATTTGCCAAGCCAATATCAGCATCAAAAAGCCCAACTTTATAGCCATTATTTGCTAAAACATTGGCTAGATTTGCGCTAATCGTACTTTTTCCAACGCCACCTTTTCCACTTGTAATAGCTATAAAATGAGTGTTTTGGGATTTTTTGGTTCCATTTTGACTCATGAGATTGCGAAGTTTATTTGCTTGGTTATTCATTATTTTTTCCTTTATTAAACCCTTCTAAAATACAATGAACTAGAAAATCACTATTGGCTACTTCTAAATCATCTGGCACTTCTTGTCCTGTAGAGAAAAAGCTTAGAGGAATATTCGTTTCATAAATAAGAGAGAAGATATTTCCAAAAACCTTTGTTTCATCAAATTTAGTAATAATCAAAGTATCAATATTTAAGAATGAAAAATTTTTATAAATTTCCATTAAATCTTCATGTTTGGTGTTTGCAGAAACCACTAAATTTACATCAATTTCTGCATTTGAGTGCATTAAAAATTCTTTAGTTTTAGAAAGTTTACTTTGATCGTATTGTGAATTTCCTATAGTATCAACCAAAATTACTTCGCAATTATTTAAGCTTTTTATCGCTTCATCTAAATCCTTTGGTTCTATGCTATCAATAATAGGAAGTTTCATCATTTTTGCATACTGAAAAAGTTGCTCAACCGCACCGATTCTATAAGTATCAAGCGTAATAATACCTGTTTTATAACGCTTATCTCCATAAGCATAGCGAAAAGCTAACTTAGCTAAGGTTGTTGTTTTTCCGACTCCTGTTGGGCCTACTAGCATCATGATTTTTTGTTTTTTTATATCGCTTTCAACACGACAAGGCAAGATATTTCTTAAAAGTGAGTGAAAATATCTTTGAACCGCATCTTTGTTGGTTTTCATAGCAGCTGGCATATTTTCTATAGTTGCCTTCATAATCGCTTCTAGATGATTTTCAAGCATTCCACTTTCTTTGGCTTGTTTATAAATACTTGCAAATTCAGGAGGTATCATAAGATTTTTTCTAGCTTCGGCTTTATCGTCCCACATCATATCTGCAAGAAGATCTATTTTATCGTTAAGCTTGTTGATTTGTTTTTCAAATTGCTTTTCAAAATTTTCTATTTTTTTATTATAATTTAGATTAGGGGTGTAATTTTCTAAAGGTGTGTTTGTGACTTTAGAAATTTCATTACTAACTTCACTTAGCTTTTCTTTAAAATCATCAAAGTCTAGAGTCTTATTTTGATGAGGGTTGATTTTGTTTTGTGGAAAATCTTGATAGGTTTTTTTAGTTAAGTCATTGTTTTTTACAGTGTTTAAATTTCTATTTAAGCGAGTATTTGAGAAATCCAAGACTACATCTTCATCTTCTTGAGGGATTTGAGATCTAATTTTTTCTTCTGCAAGAGAGGTAGAAGATGGTTTTGGCGAGCTTTTTTTTGCAGGTAAAGATTTCCCTTGTTTTTTTAAGTGTTCTTCATAGTCGCTTTCTTCTATGGCTACCATAACCTCATAAAGTGCATTGCGATTTAAGGTTTTAGGACGAATTTGTTTATTTGTTATAATTAAAGCTTTATCTCCGTAATCTTCTTTTACTTTGGGTATAATTTGTTCTGTATCTTCAACAGTAAAAGTATGTATAAGTTGTCCCATATTATATTCCTTATATCATGCCTAAAGGCAAAATTACACTCACTCTTTCTTTAGCCCCTTTATGAGGCACCTCACACCACTTATCACGCTTGACTTTTTGTGAAAAGTATAAAAGATCTAAATCAAGCGTTCTAGGAGCGTTTTTGAAAGTTCTCTTGCGTTTAAATTTTACTTCATAATAAAGTAAAACTTTCAAAAGTGCTCGTGCATGCAAATTAGTTTGTATCAACATAACAGCATTGGTAAAATCTTTTTGCTCTTTAAAACCAAAGGCTTCATTTATCAACATAGGAGATGTGGATAAAATTTTAAATCTTTTATCATCCATCATTACTCGAAAAAGCATATCAAATCTTTTTTTTTCAGGTTCTATATTGCTTCCTAAGCCTATAAGGGCTAAATATTTAAAAGATCGTATATTTTGACTAAAAAAAGGAAAAAAACGACTTTTTTCAAAGTGTTTTACTCCTTGAATTTTTAGCATTATTATTTATTCGTTTGTTGTGCTTGTTGCATCGCGCGCAAATTTTTTATTTGTTCGCAAATTTGAATTACGCCCATTAAAGCCAAGTGATAGCCAAAAGGACCAAAACCAACAATAGTTCCAGAACATACAGGTGCTATAAGACTTTTTTGACGAAATTCTTCTCTACGATAAACATTGCTAATATGCACTTCAATTGTAGGCAAAGCTACTGCTGCAATAGCATCGCGAATAGCTACTGAAGTATGAGTATAACCTGCTGCATTGATAATAATTCCATCAACTGTTCCAAGGCATTCTTGAATTTTATCTACGATTTCACCTTCAAAATTACTTTGGAAAAAGTCAAGTTCTACATTGTTTTGCGATGCTGCAAGTTTCATTTGCTCATGAATTTCTTCCATTTTCATAGCACCATAAATTCCCACTTCTCTTACGCCAAGCATATTAACATTTGGGCCTTGGATAATCATTATTTTCATGGATTTAACCTTAAAAATTTATTTTTAACCTTTTATTATAACATTTTAAAAATAAATTTTTGCTACAATGTAATTTTTGAAAGGAAAATCGTGTTTATAGCTGCTGCAAGATATCTTTTTTTATGCGATGAAGATTTTACAATACTAGAAAATCAAGCCTTTGTTTTTGAAGATAAAATTTTAGAATTGGGTGAATTGGATAATTTAAGAAAAAAATATCCCAAGGCTAAAATCATCAAAACACCTAAAAATTCGGTTATTTTACCTGCTTTTATAAATCCTCACACACACTTAGAATTTAGTGCAAATTCAACAACTTTACATTTTGGAGAATTTTTAATTTGGCTTAAAAGTGTTATAAATTCTCGTTCTATGTTAAATGCACAGGCCAAAGAAGAATTAATACTTCAAAGCATTAAAAAAATGCAAAAAAGCGGTATAGGCACTATAGGTGAAATTTCAAGTTTTGGGAGTGATTTAGATCCTTGTTTAAAGGCTAGTCAAAAGGGTATGCGTATAGTATTTTTTAATGAAATTTTGGGTACAAATGAAAATCAAGTTGAAGATAAAAAACAAGAATTTTTAAAAAGATTTGAAAATTCTTTGAAATTTAAAAATGATTTTTTTATTCCAGCAATTTCGATTCATTCTCCTTATTCAACTCATCCTAGTTTGGCTTATTTTGCTCTTGATTTAGCTAAAAAGCAAAATTTACTAGTTAGTACGCATTTTTTAGAAAGTAAGACTGAAAATATCTGGCTTAGAGAGTCTAAAGGGGGTTTTAAAAAATGGCTTGAAAATTTTACACTTCACCCTAAGCCTCTTTATACAGCAAAGGATTTTGCTAAACTCTTTAAAGGAGTAAGGACTCTTTTTACACATTGTGTTTATCTAAAAGAATATGAATGGTTAGATAAGAATTTACATTCTATTACACATTGCGCATTTTCAAATCGCCTTTTAAGTCAAAAAAGCTTAGATTTAAAAACAGCTTTAAAAAGTGGATTGAATATCCATTTAGGAACCGATGGACTTAGCTCAAATATTTCATTGTCCTTACTTGATGAAATGCGCGCGAATTTGCTTATACATAAGAATTTTGATTTATTGGAGTTAGCTTCTAAGCTTTTGCAAATGGTAACACTTTATCCTGCAAGGGCTTTAAATTTAAATTTAGGAGAGCTTAAAAAAGGTAAAATTGCTGATTTTAGCGTATTTGAGCTAGGAGAATGTGATAAAAAGCAAGCTCCTTTGCAGTTTATTTTAAATGCTAAGGAAGTGGATAAATTATTTATAAAAGGAAAAGAATGCAAATTTTAAAATCATTTTTTAAGGCTTTAGGGTGTGGAATAAAATTTATCAATACTTATTTTAAAACCTTTGTTTTATTGTTGATTGTTATATGGATTTTAATGTCTAGTGCAAATTCAAGCTCCAATCTTGCAAATTTAGAACGCATTGATTTAAAGGGTGAAATTTTTGATAGCTCTGCGGTTTTAGAAAAAATTATCAATGCTAAAAATGATAGCAATATCAAAGGAGTGCTTTTTGTTGTAGACTCTCCTGGTGGAGCTTTTGCTCCTAGTATGGAACTAGCTCTAGCTATAAAGGATTTAAAAATTAAAAAGCCTGTGCTTGTCTATGCAAGCGGAACTATGGCAAGTGGAAGTTATTTAGCAGGAGTTGGAGCAAATAAAATTTTAGCCAATCCGGCAAGTTTTATAGGCTCTATCGGTGTGATTATGCAAGGAGCTGATTTAAGTGGATTGGCTAATAAACTCGGTATTAAAGAACAAACTATTCAAGCAGGTGAATTTAAAAGTGCTGGAACTTTTGCAAGAGCTTGGAATGAGAATGAAAGAAATTTTTTACAGGGTTTAATTGATCAAAGTTATGATCTTTTTACAGGTTTTGTTGCTAAGGAAAGAGCATTAGATCTTAACAAAAAAGATCAATGGGCAAATGCAAGAGTGTTTTTAGCTGCCAAGGCTAAGGAGCTTGGTCTTATAGATGAGCTTAGTAATTATGAAAATGCTAAAAAGGAGCTTGAAAAACTTGCTAATGTTTCAAATCCCGTTTGGAAAGAAGAAAATAAGATTGATAAATTTCTTAACCGCCTAGAAGGACAAGCATCAAACTTGATAAGTAAAAGCTTAATCGAAATCGCTTATAAGACTAATAGCAGTTTTATAAACGCTAGATAAAATATATAAATATTTTTATTTAATTTTTGTAATATTTTTATGCAATAATTATTTATATTTTAGATAAGGAGTAAAATAATGAAAAAAAATATTGTTTTTTTTGAAGTTAAAGGTGGGAGTGATAAAGGTGAAGATGGTTATAGAAAAGATACTATACCTATGGTAAATGCCTTAAAAGCTAAGGGTTGGAATGCTGAGGTGATTTTTTTTGAAGTGAGTAAAAAAGATGAAATTTACAAATATGTGAAAGAAAATTTTGATGGTTATGTTTCTCGCATCAATCCTGGCAATCTTAAAGAAGAAAATGAGTATTTTGATATGTTAAGAAAACTTTGTGCTGATAAGCTTGTAGGTATGCCTCATCCTGATGCTATGATAGGTTATGGTGCTAAAGATGCACTTACAAAATTAGCAGATACTGATCTTGTTCCAAGCGATACTTATGCTTACTATGATATTAAGACTTTTAAAGAAAATTTTCCAAAAAGTTTGGCTAAAGGTGAAAGGGTTTTAAAGCAAAATCGTGGCTCTACAGGAGAGGGAATTTGGCGTGTGAGTGTAGAGGGTAGCGTTAGTGGAGATAGTTTGCCTTTAAACACAAAAATCAAGTGTACGGAAGCTAAGGATAATCATGTAGAACATAGAGAGCTTGGGGAATTTATGGATTTTTGTGAGCAATATATCATAGGTGATAATGGTATGCTTGTGGATATGACTTTTTTACCGCGCATTAAAGAAGGTGAAATCAGACTTTTAATGCTTTATAACACTCCTGTAAATGTAGTACATAAAAAACCAGCCGAAGATGCCGATGCTTTTTCTGCTACGCTTTTTAGTGGGGCAAAATATCGTTATGATAAGCCAGAAGATTGGAAAACTTTGGTGGATATGTTTTTAGGCGAGCTTCCTAAGGTAAGGGAAAGATTAGGCAATTACGACTTACCATTGATTTGGACGGCTGATTTTATTTTAGATACTGATGAAAAGGGCAATGATAAATATGTTTTAGGCGAGATTAATTGTTCTTGTGTAGGCTTTACTTCTCATTTAGAGCTTGCTGATGAAGTGGCTTCAAATATTATTAATATTGTAAGTAAAACTAAGGCTTAGTTTTTAAGTTTAATGTCCATTTTATTATTGAAAAATGGACATTCTTTTTCTATTGTTTTTAAGTTTGAGCTATATTCTATTGGGAAAAAATTTTCACAAAATGAGCATTTTGTATCTTTGGTTAGTATAGGATAGGAATAGTCAAATTTATCCAAAATAAAATATTTTATTTTTTATCCATTAAATTTCCTTCTTTGACTAACTTATACTTTATTTATTGTTTTAACGCATAAATAGTTAATTAGAAATTTTCTGAATATTTTTTATAAAACTGTATGGCTTCTTTACATTTTTTACATTTAAATTTTACACCCTTAAGTTGAATTTTTGATGAATTCCAAAAGGTACATCATGCATTTGTCCTACGCATTCACATGTATAAAGATAAACTACATTTTCATCATCTTTTTCTTCTTTGACTTCTTCAAAGCTTACTTCCCCATCATCTTCAGAAGCTAAAGAAGATCTTCTGTATTGTTCAACTTTCATATCTTCATAGAGTATATGTTCTAAAAGCAATTTTTTAGAAACTGTGTAAAGCTTCTCTTTTAAATCATTAGTGGTTTTTATGTTTTGTATAAGATAAGACATATCATGAACGATATTTTATACATGATTTTGTGTTCATTTAAACAAGGATAATGAATTTATTGCATATAATCTTCTTCGTTGCTAAAATGTTCTTTTATTATAGTTAAAAAGTTCTATTAAAATTTCTTTTAACTCATCTCTTTGAACAAATTTATAAACCATATTTTCTATTTTTGCTGCAAGTTCAAAAAGTTTTTGGTGTTGAATGTCAATCATTGTGTCATGAATACTGTATTTTTCATTCCAAGTTGGAATTAGTTTATCCAAAAGCACCTTCTTTAATTTTTGTATTTAAAATTAATTTCATATATTTGAGTGAAATATTATATTTTATTAAAATATTATTAATTGAAAATTATTTATTTTATTTATATTTGTATAATATAAAAAATATATATAATTAATATTAAAAATTAAGACTTACTGATTCTAGTATAGAATCAGTAAATAATAATATGTGCAATTTGTGGCCCATGAACACCAAAAATAGTGATAAGTTCTATATCTGCTGTTCTTGAAGGCCCTGCTATAAATAAGATATTAGTAGGTAAGATTTCATTTTCTTTTTTTACCAAATTTAAAGCCTCGCTAAGACTTTTAACAACATTTTCTTTTTTAAGTAGCACTATACAAAGTTTAGGTGCAAGGCTTAGCATTCTAGGTTGAGTTTTGCTTGAAGGTACAAGTGCAACTCCGTGAGAGCTTACCCCTGCTCTTGCATGAATGATGGAAAAATCACTATGAAAAACCTCAGATCTTAAATTTTCGATTTCTTTATCAAAGCAAATCTTTTTTTCTGCTTTGATTTGTTCTAAATTTAAATTTAAATCTAGCCCATAAATCATACTTTTAAAGTCATATTTTGCGATAATTTCATTGATTTTTTCTTCTAAGGTATCTTTTGTAGCATTTTCAACGATGTATTTGTTATCATTCATTTTTTGTTTCATTTCTGCAAGCATATCTTGGGTGGTTTGGATATGTTCTACAGGATCTATACTTTCAATGCGTGTGAACGTTGTTTCTTTGTAAGCTTTTTTAAGATGTTCTAAAATACTTGCTTTACTTTTGCTTGAAATTTCATCGATTTTACTCATAGCTTACTCCTTCTAGTTTTTGCACTTCTTTATAAAGATCCATTTTAATTTGAGGTAATTCTTTAAAAGCGTGCCATTTTTTAATCACAGGTAAAACGCTTGCGAAATTTTGTACCGTCCAGTTGAAATAATGTGCTTTTGAAAGTGAAAAACGCCATTTATTGCCATTGGTTGCGATATTTTTAAATTGTTTAAAAGCAAAGGCTTCTAAGGCATTGCGATGAACATTATTTGCTCCTAAAGGTGGATTTTTACCTTGTCCTATTTTATCACATCTTAATTTGCGAATAAGATCAGCCAAAGGAATTTGCACTGGACAAACTTCAGAACAACGCCCACAAAGTGAACAGAAATTTAAAATATCTCCTGTATGATCTATACCAAAAATATTAGGACTGATTACTTCTCCTATAGGTCCTGGATAAGTGGTTTGATAGGCATGTCCGCCGATTTGATCATAAACAGGGCAAAAATTCATACAAGCCCCACATCGAATACAACGCAAAGCCTCATAATAATCCTCATGAGCTAACATTTTAGAGCGATTGTGATCAAATAAAATCACATGCACTTCTTTAGGACCATCTAAATCCCCATTTTTTCTAGGGCCTGTAATGATATTATTATAAGTTGGTATAAATTGTCCTGTGGCTGAAGGAGTGAGTAAAGAAACCATAGTAGCCGCATCTTCAAAGCTTTCCATGACTTTTTCTATGCCGCAAAGTGCGATATGAATATCAGGTGCTGTAGTGCACATTCTACCGTTTCCTTCATTTTCTATAAGCCAAAAAGCTCCTTCTCTTGACATGGCAAAATTGACCCCACTAAGTCCAAGTTTTAAGCCTTCAAAATCTTTTCTTAAATGCTCTCTAGCTACCGCATTTAAACTTTCAGGTTCATTGTTTTCTAAATTCGCTCCTAATTTTTCTTTGAAAATTTCTCCGATTTCATGGCGGTTTCTATGTATAGCAGGTACAACTATATGTAAAGGAGGCTCTTCATTAAGCTGTAAAATAAGCTCTCCAAGATCGGTTTCTATAGCTTTTAAACCTTTTTTTTCTAGGTAGTGATTTAGGCCTATTTCTTCGCTTGCCATAGATTTACCTTTTAAAAGCTTGGTAATATTTTTTTCTTTCATGATTTCATAGACGATTTCACAGGCATCTTCATCACTACTTGCCCAATGCACTTTAATGCCATTTTTTGTAGCATTTTTTTCGAATTCTAAAAGCCTTTCTTCTAAACTCATTAAGGCATTGTTTTTAGCTTGTTTAGCTTTAGCTCTTAAACCCTGCCAGTCTTTAAATCTAGCATCAATAACATTGAGTCTATTTTTTTGTAAAGTATGCATGGCAGTCATTAAATTTTCTTGCATTTGCTTGTCATTGAGTTTAATTTGAACGATTTGTTCGTGAGGAATTTTTTGACTCATAGTCTTTCTCCTTCCAAGCGTTTAAGTAAAAAGTCATATAAATGTATGCCTTTTATATCTAAACCCATTCTTTTCATTGTGCCATCTATGTTTAAAAGACAACCTCCATCGCCACTGATGAGATATTTTGCACCGCTATTTTGTATATCTTTAATTTTACTTCTTACCATAGCATTTGAAATTTCAGGCTCTTTTACTGAAAAAGTTCCGCCAAAACCACAACATTCTTCCTCGTATTGAAGTTCTACTAATTCTACATTTTTTAGTTTTTTGATAAGATTTTTACTCGCTTGTATGCTTTTTTGCACTCTTAAAGCATGGCAATTAGAATGCCAAGTTACTTTTATAGGTGCACCTTTATCTTCATAATCTACTTTTAAAACTTCATCAAGGTATTGTGAAAGTTCTATGACTCTAGAGCTAAAATCTTTGACTTTAGAAAATTCAGGTTTATTTTTAAAAAGTTCTTTATAGTCATGACTCATCATACCCGCACAAGATCCGCTTGGCACAACGATGGGGTAATCTTTATCAAATAAATCCACATTATATAAAGCAATCTTACGACTTTCATCGAAATAACCTGAGTTAAAAGAAGGTTGAGCGCAACAGGTTTGATTTTTTTTAAAAATCACTTCAATACCTTCACGCCTTAAAAGTTTTATTGCATTTAAAACGCTTTGTTGCATAGCAGCACTTCCTAAGCATGTGGCGTAAAAATACACCTTTTTCATGATCTCTCCTTTTGGGATAATTTAGGATAAATATTCTAATCCTATAAAAATAAAAGCAAAGTAAATTTTCCAACAAATATTCTAAAAAAGAATATTTGTTGAAGCAAAACTTAAATTTTTTAATTATTTCACTATAACTTCAGGGATGATTTCTTGTAAGAAAAAAGCTATAATGCAAGTCCAAATTCCTATTAAAATAATAAAAGCTACAGAATATTTTAATGTGAATTTGAAAAGATCAGATTCTTTTCCTACAAGCCCAACTGCTGCGCAAGCTATAGCAATGCTTTGTGGACTGATCATCTTTCCAACGACCCCACCTACTGAATTAGCTGCTAAAAATAAAGCTTCACTAACACCTAGTTTTTGAGCACTTACTTGTTGCAAGGTTCCAAAAAGTAAATTAGCACTTGTATCAGAGCCTGTTAAAAATACCCCTATCCAACCAATGATTGGTGAAAAGAAAGAAAAAGCATTACCTGTGTGTGCAAAAGCAAGCCCTAAGGTAGTGCTCATACCGCTATTTTTAGAAATAAAAGCAAAAGCCACAACCAAACCTATGGTAATACAAGGTATAGCCATTTCTTTTAAAGTAGCCCAAAAGCATTCTGCTGCATCTTCAGCTTTGATTTTTAAAATAGCTATACTTAAAAAAGCTGCAAGCAAAATCGCTGTTCCTGCTTGAGCTACGGTTTTTCCATTGATTAAATCTATGCCTAAAGCCAAAGATAAAGGCTTAGCTTCTCCTATGCCTGTGATAGAAGGGCTTAAAATTCCAGTTGTGATATTGCTAAATTGTAAAGTAATGCTTGTATAGCTTAAAATTCCATCCTTATCAAAGAGAGCTTTAAACCAAGGTTGTGTCCAAATGATAATACAAACAATGAGTAAAATAAAAGGCGACCAAGCTTTTAAAATTTGATTAAAGCTTAGAGTGTTATCTTGAGTGAAATTGCTTTCATTATCAAATCTAAAAATATTTTTTGGTTTCCAAAATTTTAAAAATACAGTTGTAACCGCTAAAGAAACTACAGCTGAGATAATATCAGGTAATTCTGCTCCTAAGTGATTTGAGCTTAAAAATTGAGTAGTTGTAAAACTTAGTGCCGCAACTAAAATAGCTGGAAAAGTTTCTTTAACGCCTTTAAATCCATCCATTAAAAAAACTATGAAAAAAGGTATAGTAAGACTTAAAGGAACTAGCATTCTACCTACCATGGCAGAAACTGAATGCTGTTCTATGCCGACAAGATTTGCCATAGCAATAATAGGAATTCCCACCGCACCAAAAGCAACAGGAGCGGTATTTGCGATAAGACAAAGTCCTGCAGCTTGCAAAGGACGCAAACCAAGTCCTACTAAAAGTGCAGCAGTTATAGCCACAGGGCCACCAAAACCTATAGCACCCTCTAAAAATGAACCAAAACAAAAACCTATTAAAATCACTTGAATTCTATGATCTGGAGTAATGCTCATCACGCTTTTTTTAATGATTTCAAAAGAACCCGACTTGATAGAAAGTTTGTAAAGAAAGATTGCCGCAATGATAATCCAAGCTATAGGCCACATACCATTTGTAAAGCCTTGAATAAAACTTGCGCCCACTAAATTCCAAGGCATTTTATAGGCAAATAAAGCTACCAAAGTAGCAAGTATAACAGTTAAAAAACCTGCTTGATAACCTTTAAGTTTTAAAACAACCAAACAAACTAAAAAACATAGTATAGGTAAAAATGCCACTAAAGCACTTAGCCAAATGTTTGAAAAAGGGTCGTAAACTTGTTGCCATGTTAAAATTTGCTCCAATTTTTCCTCCTTGATAATTATTTATGTATAAATTTATTGTAACAAAAAATTAAATTAAAATAAAAAAATTATAGAGTAAAGTAAATTATATTGTGTTGTTATTGATTATTTTGTGTATTTTTGTAATATCATAAATATTAAATAAATATAAAAATAGAACAAGAAAAAATCTTATTCTAAAGGGGTAGAAGCTGTTAAAGGTGGAGTTATAATCATTAGTTCGTTTACTTCATAAAAAATTAGGATCTAAGGTGCAAGGGGCTATTCTAAAGCGTTTTTGTGTAGGAATATTTGGATTAAAAAGTTACCATACATTCATCAGATTCCAAAACTAAAGAACAAATTTGCACAGCTGAAGTTGTTGTTGGCATTATAGAAAATACAGTTTCTAATTTACCATCTTTTAGATTATCTTGACAAGATTTTGCTCCAAAGGTTCCATCTTCTAGAATGGCCAAACAAAGATCGCTTTCCTGTGGATTTGTAAATTGCACATAACCAAAAGGAAGTTCATTAGCTAATTTATCTTTTTGTTTTAACTCATTGCTTAAAACAATTTCTTTAATATTCCAATTTTGATCAATAGGATCTTGAGATATCTCTAAAGGCACTTAAAAAAATTCCCGTTTCCAAGCTTCTTATAGAAACCATTTCGGTAAAATCTTTCAAATCTCCAGTAGGAGTTGCAAAGGCTAAAGTTATAAACATAAAAAATAAAGCAACAATTTTTTTCATATTAAATGTCCTAAAATTTTCTAAAATTAACTGGAAAATGATCTTAAACTTGCAAGCATCAAAATCACAGCTAAAAGTGGTGGAGTATAGACTTGTTGTCTGTTTAAATTTCCTGTAATTGCATAATCAATAGTCCCTCCGTTTGCTTGAGTTGCACTAGTTGGAAAAACCACTCTAATTTTATTTGCTAATTCTCTATCCACTGTATTTGTTATAGTAGAAGGATCACGGTTAAAATCCCCTGCTATCATCCAGTTAACTTGAGGTATATTTACAAAATGTGTATTTATGGGCTGTGATAATTGCTCCTACATCTGTTCCTTCATTGGCTAAAACATGGATATTGAAAAAAGCATCACTTCCATCGCGAATTCCTATAATGGGTCTTGAAACTATAGCTAAATTTACACGATTAGCTCCTACATCAACGCGAGAATAATAAATAAAAACCCTATCAGGTCTTGAAAGAGTCCTCAAATTCTACTCATATTCATCAATAGGCGTTCCACCTTGTTGCACATGGCGTCCTGTTGGAGTGGCTATTCTTAGTAAAGTTCCTATTTCTTGTATCATTAAGATATCTAAGGGGTTTGCTCCACTTGCAAGTTGTCTTATTGCATTATTGTTGATGCTACTAGTTAAAGGTGGGGTAAATAGGAGTAATAAGTGCTAAATCAGCATTGCTAATTAAACTTGGAATTTCTTGATTAGTAGGAAAAATAGGTTCAAGTCCTAGTTTTAAAGAAAAAGAATTAGTATCTTCAAATTCTCCAAATGAACGCCCCAAAGGATTTACATTTTCAAAATTTAGAAGAACATTCATTAAAGAAAAAAATCATAAAAAAAATAAAAACTTTAATTTTTTGCATTAAAAACCTTGATTATGTATTTAAATTTTTTTAAGAAAATAATAACATAATTTTCATTATAATTTTCCGCTTCTTAAAATGTTTTATTTTGTTGTTTTTAAAGGTAGAATTTACATGCATCTTAAACACTTATATTTTAGTATTTCTCAAATTTTTAATTTTTACAAAGAAGGTTTTAAAAATTTAACTCTTGGAAAGACCCTTTGGAAAATTATCTTTATCAAACTTTTTGTTATGTTTGTGATTTTAAAACTTTTTGTTTTTGATGTAAATTTTAATTCTATTTTTAAAAGCGACAAAGAAAAAAGCACTTTTGTACTCAAAAATCTTACACTCGAAGGAAAATAAATGAACGAACTTAATAGCGTTGATTGGTCAAGAGCGCAGTTTGCTTTAACTGCACTTTATCATTTTTTGTTTGTGCCTTTAACCTTAGGCTTATCTTTTATCATTGCTATCATGGAGACTATCTATGTAAAAACTAAAAATGAAAGATGGAAAAAAATCACCAAATTTTGGCTTTCATTATTTGCTATAAATTTTGCTATCGGTGTAGCTACAGGTATTATAATGGAATTTGAATTTGGAACAAACTGGGCAAATTATAGCTGGTTTGTGGGAGATATTTTTGGTGCACCTTTGGCGATTGAAGGTATTATGGCATTTTTTTTAGAGGCTACTTTTTTTGCAGTTATGTTTTTTGGCTGGGATAAAGTAAGTAAGGGTTTTCACTTACTTTCAACTTGGTGTGTGGCTATAGGAAGTAATCTTTCTGCTTTTTGGATTTTAGTGGCAAATGGTTGGATGCAATATCCTGTAGGAATGAGCTTTAACCCTGATACAGCAAGAAATGAAATGCAAAGCTTTTTTGAAGTAGCACTTTCTCCTGTGGCTATTTCAAAATTTTTACATACCATAGGCAGCGGTTATGTGATTTCAGCTTTATTTGTAATAGGAATTTCAGCTTGGTTTATGTTAAAGGGACGTTATATTATCGAGGCTAAAAAAAGCTTAGTTGTAGGAGCTAGTTTTGGTTTGGTTTGTTCAATCTTTTTGTTTTTCAGCGGAGATGAAAGTGCTTATCGTGTAACTCAAACTCAACCTATGAAACTTGCAGCTATGGAAGGGGTTTATCAAGGTGAACATCGTGCAGGGCTTGTGCCTTTTGGAATTTTAAACCCTAAAAAAACCATAGACAATAACGAAAGTGTGTTTTTATTTGACATTACTATACCTTACGCTCTTTCTATATTAGGAAACCGTGATCCAAATTCTTTTGTTCCAGGAATTGAAGATTTAATCTATGGAAATGAAAGCAAAGGTATAGAACCTATGCAAAATCGTATCGATAGAGGAAAAATCGCTATACAAGCTCTAAAAGACTATAAACTTGCTAAAGAAAACAATGATACAATAGCTATGGCAAATCACAAATCTATTTTAGAAACTCATTTTAAAGATTTTGGTTATGGATATTTAGAAAAACCAAGTGATACTATTCCGCCTGTGGCTTTAACTTTTTATAGCTTTCATATTATGGTTGCTTTAGGAAGTTTTTTCTTTTTACTTTTCATCGTTACACTTTATCTTACTATGGCAAATGATATTGAGAAATTTAGAAAAGTACTTTGGGTGTGTTTGTTATCCATTCCATTGGGTTATATCGCCGCTGAAGCAGGCTGGATTGTTGCTGAAGTAGGCAGACAACCTTGGGCAATTCAAGACTTACTTCCCGTACATATCGCAGCAACACAACTTGGAAAAGTCAATGTTCAAATTTCATTTTGGATTTTTGCAGTACTTTTTACAGCCTTATTGATTGCAGAAGTTAAAATAATACTTACTCAGATTAAAAAAGGTTTTGACGCACATGCAGGACATACTCCACTTATGGGCAAAGGAGAAAAATAATGTTTTTTGGTTTAGAACTTGAAGGTTTGCAAATTTATTGGTGGTTGATTTTAAGTTTGCTCGGTGGACTTTTAGTTTTTATGTTTTTTGTCCAAGGTGGACAGACTTTAATCGATGAGCTTAGCAAGGATGAGCTTGAAAAAACCATGCTAGTCAATTCTTTAGGGCGTAAATGGGAGCTTGGTTTTACAACTCTCGTACTTTTTGGCGGAGCAGCTTTTGCAGCTTTTCCACTTTTTTATAGTACCAGTTTTGGCGGAGCTTATTGGGCTTGGCTTTGTATTTTATTTTGTTTTATTTTACAAGCTGTGGCTTATGAGTATCGTAAAAAAGAAAATAATGTTTATGGCTCTAAAACCTATGAAATTTTTCTTAAAATCAATGGATATTTAGGGGTATTTTTAATCGGAGTTGCAGTAAGTAGCTTTTTTAGCGGTTCTGAATTTATCTTAAATGAGCATAATTTTGTTTCTTGGCAAAACCCTTTGCACGGCTTAGAACTTTTACTCAATCCTTTTAATTATCTCTTAGGCTTAGCTTTGGTATTTTTAGCAAGGCTTTTAGGCGCAGCGTATTTTATGAACAATATCAATGATGAGAATATCAAAATAAGAGCTATGAAAAAACTTATGATCAATAGCATTCTATTTTTACCTTTTTTCTTAGGTTTTTTAGCGTGGATTTTCTTAAAAGATGGTTTTAGTGTAGATGCAAATGGAACTGTAAGCATGAATGCGAATTTATATTTATATAATTTCTTAAATCAAATGATTTTTGCTGTTTTGCTTGTTATTGGTGTGATTTTAGTGCTTTTAGGTATGGTTCAAGGAGCAAAAGGTTGTTCTAAGGCTATTTTTACTCTAGGACTTGGAACGGTTTTAATAGTTTTTGCTTTATTATCAAGTATTGGTTTAGGTCAAAGTGCTTTTTACCCATCTTTAAGTGATTTACAAAGTTCTTTAACTTTAAAAAATGCAAGTTCAAGCTATTATACTCTAAGCGTCATGGCTTATGTGTCTTTGCTTGTACCTTTTGTTTTAGCTTATATTATCTATGTTTGGAATGCAATGGATAAGGTAAAAATCACACGCGAAGAAATCGCAAACGATGATCACGCATATTAAGGAGAAAAAATGTTACATGCTTTGTTTTTATTGACTTGGCCTTTAGTAATTTATCTAAGCTATAAATTTATAATGCTAAATATCAATCAATTAGAAAAAGATAGCAAACTATAAAGCAAGATAAGATTTAAACCGATATAAGTATAAATCTTTTCAAAATATTGCAATTTGCCCATTTTTGGGCATCTTTTAATCATAAATCTTTTAAAGCTTCATTAGCAGCATCAAGGGCGTGAATAAGGCTTGTGTCAAAAATTTTGATATTTGTATCATTTTTGGATATTAATAAACCAATTTCAGTGCAAGCTAAAAGCACTCCCTTTGCACCTTTTTCTTGTAGTTTTTTTATAATATTTAAATATTTTTCTTTAGATTCTTGCTTGATTTTACCCTTGCAAAGCTCATTAAAAATAATATCATTAACGATTTTTATATCTTCATCGCTAGGAATAATAACGCTAATATTTTCTTCAATAAGCATTTTTTTATAAAAATCCTGAGTCATTGTGTATTTAGTACCCAATAAACCAATTTTTTGTATGTTTTCTTGTTTTAAAGCCTTAGCAGAGCTTTTTGCAATATGCAAAATAGGGATATTTATGTTTTGTTGAATTTCATCAAAAACCTTATGCATAGTATTAGTTGCAATTATTATAAAACTAGCCCCTGCAAGTTCTAATTTTTTAGCACACTGAGTTAAAATTTGCGCAGCTTCTTGCCATTTATCTTGGCTTTGTAAATTTTCTATTTCTTCAAAATTAACACTGTAAAGTAAAATTTTTGCAGAATTTAAAGATTTTAATTTATCATTTATAGCTTGATTTATTGTTTTATAATAAGTAATAGTACTTTCAAAACTCATTCCGCCTATAATACCAATGGTTTTCATTTTTCTCCTTAAAAATTAATTTTTGAGTTGTTTTATTATAATATATTTCATAGAAATACGATTTATTTTTAAATAAATAAATAAATATATTTTAATATTTTTATTAAAATTTAAAATAATTTTTTAAACTATTTTCCAATCTACAGGAATTTTACCAACTTTTTTTAAAAATTTATTAGCCTTTGAAAAATGCTTACAACCTAAAAATCCTGTTCTAGCTAAAGGGCTTGGGTGAGCTGCTTTTAAAATCAAATGCTTAGTATTATCAATCAAAATCTCCTTGCTTTTTGCGTAATTTCCCCAAAGCATAAAAACAAGCCCTGATTTTTCATTGCTTAATTTATGTATTATAGCATCACTAAATTCTTGCCAACCCCACGAACTATGACTAGCTGCTTTATTTGCTTCAACGCTAAGAATAGAATTTAAGAGCAAAACTCCTTGTTTTGCCCAAGAGCTTAAATCTCCGCTTTTTGCTGGAGTGATGTTTAAATCATTTTGCAATTCTTTAAAAATATTATTAAGACTTGGTGGGATTTTTACATTTTTTGGAACCGAAAAACTAAGCCCCATTGCTTGGTTTGGTTGATGATAGGGATCTTGTCCTAGGATAATAATTTTAATTTCTTTTAAGGGACATAAATTAAAAGCATTAAAGATTAAATTTGCAGGCGGATAAATAATTATATTTTGATCAATCGCATTTAGGTATTGTTTTTTGATTTCTAGAAAATATTTTTTTTGAAATTCGTCTCTTAAAAATTCTTTCCAGTCATCATTTATTTTAATCTTATCTATGTTTATTGTAATTTCTTCCATGTTATCCCTAATTATTTAAATTATTAAAAATTTTATTCTAACAAAAAAGCTTGCAAAAATATATTAATTTTTTTTGAAGTAAATAAAATTTTTTATATTAATAAAAATTAAATATAAAGACATAATAGGATATAAAAATACTTAATTTATTATATTTTGAAAGTATTTTAATTATTAACCAATTATTAACTAAAAATGCAATATCATTATTTTATGATTTAAATCAAAAATTTTTGATTTTAAATTAAAATACTTTTATGAAAGGTTCAAAATGGGAACAAGAAAAGAACATGATTTTATTGGGGAATTGGAAATCTCTGATGAGGTTTATTATGGAGTGCAAACTTTTAGAGCTGTTGAAAATTTTGATATTTCTCATGATAGATTAAAAGATTTTCCTCGCTTTGTTAGAGCTTTGGCTAGAGTAAAAAAAGCTGCAGCTATGGCAAATCATGAATTAGGTCTTTTGGATAAAAATATCCAAGATGCGATTATTAAAGCGTGTGATAAAATTTTAGAAGGCGGGTATTATGATCAATTTGTAGTAGATATGATCCAAGGAGGTGCTGGAACAAGTACAAATATGAATGCTAATGAAGTTATAGCAAACATAGGACTTGAACTTATGGGTCATAAAAAAGGTGAATACCAATATCTTCATCCAAATGATCATGTTAATTTAAGCCAAAGTACTAATGATGCTTATCCTACAGCTTTACACCTTGCCTTGCATGATTATTTAAGTGATTTGGCAAAAGCTATGGAGCATCTGAAAAAAGCTTATGAGAGAAAAGCTGAAGAATTTAAAGATGTTCTTAAAATGGGTAGAACCCAACTGCAAGATGCTGTACCTATGACTTTAGGTCGTGAATTTAAAACTTTTGCCGTAATGATAGGTGAAGATATACAAAGAGTATTAGAAGCTAGAAAATTGATTTTAGAGATCAATTTGGGTGGAACTGCTATTGGAACGGGAATTAATTCTCATCCTGATTATCCGAAGGTTGTAGAAAGAAAAATAAGAGAAGTGACAGGTTTTGAATATACTGTGGCTGAGGATTTGATCGAGGCGACTCAAGATACGGGAGCTTATGTACAAATTTCAGGTGTTTTAAAACGTGTTGCAACAAAACTTTCTAAAGTATGTAATGACTTAAGACTTTTAAGTAGTGGTCCAAAATGTGGTCTTAATGAGATTAATCTTCCAAAAATGCAACCAGGTAGTTCTATCATGCCAGGTAAGGTAAATCCTGTTATTCCTGAAGTAGTTAATCAAGTTTGTTATTTTGTTATTGGAGCAGATGTAACTGTAACTTTTGCTTGCGAGGGTGGACAATTACAACTTAATGTTTTTGAACCAGTTGCAGCATATAGCTTATTTAATTCTATTGTAATGCTAGAAAAAGCAATGTATACTTTAGCTGATAAATGTATAGATGGTATTACTGCAAATGAAAAAATTTGTTCAGACTTTGTCTATAATTCAGTAGGTATAGTAACAGCTTTAAATCCTTATATTGGTTATGAAAATTCAGCTTCTATAGCTAAAGAGGCAATGAACACTGGAAAAAGAGTGGCTGATATTGCGCTTGAAAGAGGGCTTTTAAGTAAAGAACAAATTGATGAAATTTTAACACCATCAAATATGCTAAATCCTCACATGGAAGCTAAAAAATAGCATTTTAGGATTTAATATGGATATAATGATAATTTTGCAAGTAATCGTCCTTCTTGGGGCAATTTTTATCGGTATTCGCCTAGGCGGTATTGCTATAGGTTATGCTGGAGGATTAGGTGTAGTTATACTAGGACTTGTTTTAGGTATGAAACCTGGTAATATTCCTTGGGATGTTATTTTAATTATTGCTGCAGCTATTGCAGCAATTTCTGCTATGCAACAAGCAGGTGGACTTGATTATATGGTAAGGGTGACAGAAAAAATTTTAAGATCAAGCCCTAAATTTATAAATTATTTAGCTCCAGCTTGTGGATGGTTGCTTACAATCTTAGCAGGAACAGGAAATGCAGTATTTTCTTTAATGCCTGTTGTAGTTGATGTTGCAAAATCTCAAAACATAAAACCTAGTGCTCCACTTTCATTAATGGTTGTTTCTTCGCAAATTGGAATCACTGCTTCTCCTGTGAGTGCAGCTGTGGTTTATATGAGCGGCGTTTTAGAGCCACTTGGATGGAATTATCCAACTTTAATTGGAATTTGGATCAGTACAACTTTTATAGCTTGTATGCTTACAGCTTTTATAGTGAGTTTAATCACTCCTATGGATTTAAGCAAAGATAGCGTTTATCAAGAACGCTTAAAAGCAGGACTTGTTAAAGATGCAGGAGCTATTTTACATGGTGAAGATAAACCAGGTGCTAAACTTTCAGTAGGAATTTTCTTGATCACTGTTTTGGCAGTTGTACTTTATGCAACCGCAATTTCGAGCAATATTAAATGGATCGATCCTGTTGTGGTTCCAAGAGATGCAGCTATTATGAGCTTTTTACTTACTGCAGCAACTTTGATCACTTGGCTTTGTAAAGTTGAACCAGGTAAAATTCTTGATACCAGTGTATTTAAAAGTGGTATGACTGCTTGTGTTTGTGTTTTTGGTGTAGCATGGCTTGGAAATACTTTTGTTGCAGGACACGAAGCTTCTATTAAAGAAGTAGCAGGCGACTGGGTTAAACAAACCCCTGCTATGTTAGCAGTTGCATTTTTCTTTGCAAGTATGCTTTTATATTCTCAAGCAGCAACCGCAAAGGCCATTGTACCTGTAATTATCACCGCTTTAGGAATTTCAGCAACAAATCCGCATGATTCTTATATGCTTGTAGCTTGTTTTGCAGCAGTTTCAGCACTTTTTGTGCTTCCAACTTATCCAACCTTACTTGGCGCTGTGCAAATGGATGATACAGGAACGACTAGAATTGGTAAATTTATATTTAATCACTCTTTCTTTATACCAGGAGTTTTAGCTATTGCAATTGCTGTAGCATTAGGCTTTGTATTAGCTCCTATGCTTATTTAAATCAAACCCTAGGTTTTTCTCCTAGGGTGAAAATTTTTTCATTAGTTTTTAAGTATATACTACGCTATAATATTCATTTTTAATTTTCTTTAAGAAAGGAATTTAATGAAGATAAAAGTTGGGTTGATTTTTTCAGGTATTGTTTGCCTTTTTTTAACAGCTTGTGTTAATCAGGTTAAACAAAATACAACATTTGAAAATGCTTTAACACAAAAATATTGTGGTGATGATTTTTTCAATCAAAATTTAGAAAAAATTAAAAAAAATGATGATGTCATTTATACAGGATTAAATGCAGGTTTGATTGCTAGAAATTGTGGTGATTTTAACAAAAGTAATGTATTTTTTGATGCTGCGGAAGAATCTTATAAATATGATGTGGATTTAGAAAATGTAGGCTCTAAAGCAACTAAATTTGTTGGTACAACCTTGCTTAATGATACTATAGTTGATTATGATGGTTCTTTATATGAAAGAATTATGGTTAATATATATAAAGCTCTAAACTATATGGAAGAAGATGATTATGAAAATACAAGAGTTGAGTTTAATCGTGCTTTAATGCGTCAAGATAAGGCAAAAGAATATTTTGCTAAAGAAATTGAAAAAAATCGTGCTGATTTAGATAAGGCAAAAGAAGATAAAAATTATGATAAAAATATGAATGAAAATTCAAAAGTTATAGAAGAGCAATATGACAACTTATTTAAAGAATTTGATACAACAAAAAATTTCATAAATCCTTATGCGACTTATCTTGCTTCAATATTTTTCTTTATGGATAAAGATTATAGAAAAGCTGCAGATTTATTTAGAGAAGTAGCTATTATTTATCCAAAAAATAAAACTATCAAAAAAGAGGCTAAAATTTTTAAAGAATATGCCACAAAAATAAAAGTCAAAAAAGCTAAAAAATATGTTTTTGTAGTTTATGAAAATGGATTTGGTGTAGTTAAGGATGAATTTGCTTTAACCTTACCTTTTATAGTGGATAAAAAAATTATTAGCACAAATATTGCTTTACAAACCTTGAAAAAAAGGGAAGCTTCTTTTGCAAATTTAAATATAAATGGTCAAAATACAAATGATTTTGTAGATTTAGACAATATTGTCGCTACTGAATTTAAAATAAATATGCCTGCAATGATTGCTAAAGCCTTAGCTCAAACTATAATTAAAACCACTTTAAATGTAACTGTTGCAAATAATGACTCTACAGGTGGATGGCTAAGTCTTGCAACAGCAGTAGCAACTGCTGCAACCAACAAAGCTGATGTGCGTTCTTGGAGAGGTTTACCAAAAAGTATTGCCATAGCAACAATAGAAAACGACGGAAATTTAGAAATCAAAGATCCACAAGGCAATATTTTGTTTCAAAAATCATTGGATAAAAATAAAAATGCTCTTGTTGTAGTGCGTTCTTTTGCTCCGTATTTACCTGCAAGTGTTGCTATCATGGAAAAATAAGGCTAAAAGATGAAAAAAATTATTTTATTTATTTTAATGTTTTTACTTAGTGCTTGTGCACCAAGTTATCAAATAAATTCAAATCAAAATACTGTAATTTTAGGTTCAAATTTACCAAAAAGTTTAGTAAAACAATTTCAAAAGCGTATAAATAGCAATGGTTATTTAGAATTTGAAGTGATTTTACGCAGTACTTTTGCTAAAGATGTAATTTATAAAGTAGATTGGTTAGATAAAGATGGTTTTGTGCTAAGAGATGTTTTAAATGAGGATTATCAAGCCCTTAGAATTCCAGCAGGACAAGAGGTAATTCTTCGTAAACTTGCATCTGATACAAGAGCGAAGGATTTTAGATTAGAAATTAAAGCAAAAAATTAATCTCATTTTAGGAAGGATAAATCATGAAAAAAACAAAAATTTTAGGAACAGCTCTTATTGGAGCTTTGCTTTTTAGTGGTTGTGCGCAAACAGCTTATACAGATGGAAAGGCAAGTCAGGTAAAAAAAGGCGATGCTTTAACCTTGGGTCTTGATAGACAAGATTTTGAAAGTGCAGCTGAAACTATGATAAATAGTATGTTAAGCGATCCTGCTTTTGCAAATATTAAACCAGGTACAAGAAAGGTTATTGCTATTGGTAGGGTTGTGAATGATACCCCGCAAAGAATCGATACTGAAAAACTCACCGCAAAAATCACTTCTGCATTAAGAAAATCAGGTAAATTTGTTCTAACTTCGGCAGTTGCTGCAGGCGGAGCGCTTGATAGCATGAGTGAAGATGTAAGAGAATTAAGAGATAATGATGAGTTTAATCAAAAAACCATAGCAAAAAAAGGGACATTGGTATCGCCTGATTTTTCTCTTGCGGGTAAAATTAGACAAGATAATGTAAAACTTAGCAATGGTAAAACTCAAGTAGAATACTTTTTCTTACTAAGACTTACTGATTTAACATCAGGTTTAGTTTATTGGGAAGATGAGCAAACTATTGATAAAACTGGTTCTAGTAAATCAGTTACTTGGTAAAATAAAAATTAATTTATGAATAAAATTTTTAGCTCAAGTGTTTAGCTTGAGCTTTTTTTATGATTTTTAAAAGGATATGAAATGAAAAAAATATTATTTATTGGCTCTTTAGTTATGGCAAGTTTACTTTATGCACAAGGTTCCCAGCCTGTAGAAATTACACAACAAGATATAAATACTCAAAATGAAATGTCTGATGCAAGTACTAAGGATATTACCCCAAAATCAATTGAAGATTTTTTTGAAGAATTTGCCGATAATTTCGGTATAGAATATGGTATAACCAAAGATGGAAAAACTTTTTATACGGGAAAAAGTACTGTTGCTGTAAATGATACTGATCCACAATTTGCACAAGCTTTACAAAATGCTTATCAAAAAGCAATGTTAAATTTACAAAGCGAATTTATAAGAGATGCTTTTGGAAGAATTGCTACAAGCAAGATTCAAAATTATGAAGCAGATAATTCTACTAATGCTAAGGAATTTGATGAATTGCCAAAAGGTGATAAGGTTGATCAAATTTTAAATAAACTTACACAATTAGCTGGTGCTCAGCTTGATAAGGCATTAAAAGATTTAGGTATAGATACAAATTCTTTAAGCGAAGACAGAAAAAAGACTTTATTAAAGCAAGAATTTCTTAATAAAACTATGACAAATGCCATAGGTTCTATGAGTGGACTTGTTCCTGTGCAAACTATAGTTACACAAAGAAGAGGTGAGTATGATGTAGGTGTTATTGCTGTTATTTCCAATAAAACTCGCCAATTAGCAAAAGATATGGCACTAGCAAGACAGAGTGCTATTAAGGGTAAAGGCAAGGCAATAAGTGAGTATCTGCCAAAAGATACAAAAGGCTTTTTAAATGAATATGGAATTCGCTTAGTTTATGATGAAAATGGTGCGCCTATTATTTTAAGTTATGGAAACTGGGGTTATGTAGCAGATCCTAGCAATGCTAAAAAAACAAATATTTTAGAAGATAGAGCCAAAGAAACAGCACTTACTATGGCTGATGCTGCTATTATAGAGTTTATTAATACAAATTTAAGTCTTAAAGATGAAAGAACAACTGGTGATACTTACGAGGAAATTATCAAACAAAGTATTAATGTTAATGATAGTTCCACTCAAGAACAAACTCAAAACATAACAAATATTATTGACAAAGTAAGTAGTAAAATAAAAGCAAGTGCAAGCGGTAAAATTCGTGGTATTCGTACTCTTAAAAAATGGAGCTATACAAGTGAAAATGGTATTGAATATGTAGGAGCTGTGAGATTTTATTCTTATGAAAATTTAGCTAACACAAATGAGGCTTTAAATTCAAAGTCAAATACAACAAAAAATGAAGCTAAAAAATCTTCTAGCATACAAAGAAGCTCTAATGTTGTAAATAGCATGGATGATTTTTAAAGGTAAAAGATGAAAATAATTAAAATTCTTTTTTTAGGCTTATTTTTAAGTCTAAGTCTTAATGCTAAAGTTATAACCACAACTTCAACAAAATCAAGCACAGGCGAAGGCACAGGCTTGACTAGGGAAGATGCGATAAACAATGCCATTATAGAAGCTATAGGAAAAATGAGCGGAGTAAGCATCAATTCTCTTAAGAAATCTAACACTAGCGTTTCAACTGATAATTCAGGTTCAAACATACAAGATAATTACAGCGAGCAAATTTCAAAAGCCACCAAAGGTAGAGCCGATACTTATGAAATCAATAGTGTTGAACAAGATGTAAATGGTAAATATACAGCCAATGTAACGATTTTTAAAACCACAACAACAAAAAAGTATCAAGCTCCAGGTTTAAGTGCAGATAATAGAAGAAGTATTACTGTTTTTGATTCTACTCCAGATGTTGCAAAAAGAGGTATAGGCTCAGCTTTGCAACAAAAAATCATTTCTGATTTATTGCAAAGTCGTAAATTTAATGTTTTAGACCGTGATTCTAGTGGCTATTATGAAATGGAAAAAGCTTTAATCAAAAGTGGCGACGCAGCTAGTGATGAAGTTTATAAACTTAAAAATGTGTTAGCAACAGATTATATTTTATTGTTTTCTGTTTCAGGACTTGAAGGTAAGCAAAAAACAAGCAATTTAACAGGAAAAAGCAAAACTGAAATTGAAGTTATCGTAGATTATCGCGTGTTTTTATTTGCTACAAGACAAATTAAATTTTCTAATACTTTAAGTATGAAAGTTAGCATTAAAGACGATAGCCTTAGTGCCAATGAAGCTGCACTCAAACAAATTGCAAATCGTATTGCAGGAGATATTTTAAATGCAATTTATCCTTTGAAAGTTGCAAGCGTTGAAAACAATGAAGTAGTATTTTCTCAAAGCTTAAATCAAGGTGATATTTATGAATGTTTTGCTCTTGGGAAGGTTATAAAAGATGCTTATACAAAAGAAAATACAGGAAGAGTAGAAAGCAAAACAGGAAGTATTGAAATCACTCGCACAAGCCCTAAACTTTCTTATGCAAAAATCACAGAAGGTAGTGTAAAAGTAGGCGATATTTGTAGACCTTTAATTGGTAGCAATAGTGGAAATGGTTATACTATAGGTCGTGATGCAAATTATGAAACCCAAGAAGGTGGCGGAGTAAATCTAGGCTTTTAAATTTTTAGAGTTTGATTTTTCTCAAACTCTAAATCCTTTCTTAAATTCATCAAAAATTAAAGAAAAATTTTGTAAAATCAAAATTCTATTAAACCACTAAAGCTTTTAAATCCGTTATTGCGGTGCTTTATGGTACTACCAATTTATAAGGAAAAGCAATGTATGCTATTATCAAACACAGCGGAAAGCAATACAAAGTAAGTGTTGGCGATGAGCTAAAACTAGATCACTTTGAAGCTGAAAGCAAAGCAAGTATTGAAGTAAGCGAAGTTCTTGCTATCAATGATAAAGAATTAAAGGTAGGTGCGCCTTTCGTAGCAGGTGCAAAAGTTGTTTTAGAAGTGATCAATCACGGAAAAGATAAAAAAGTTGTGATTTACAAAAAAAGACGCAGAAAAGATTCTAAACTCAAACGCGGTTTTAGAAGACAATTTACTCGCGTTGTAGTAAAAGATATCAAAGCTTAAGGAGTAAAGAATGGCACACAAGAAAGGTCAAGGTTCAACTCAAAATAACCGCGATTCTATAGGTCGTCGTTTAGGTGTTAAAAAATTTGGTGGCGAGTTTGTTAGAGCTGGAAATATCATCATCCGCCAAAGAGGAACTGCAACTCATGCAGGTAACAATGTAGGTATGGGAAAAGATCATACTATCTTTGCTCTAATTGATGGTTTTGTAAAATTCGAAAGAAAAGACAAAGACAGAAAAAAAGTTTCTGTATATCCTGCATAAGTTTTCAGGACGCTTTTTTAGCGTCTTGAAAACTTTAAATTTATAAATTTAACTTCTTTTATTTACTCAAATTTAGCTTTATAAATTTAAAGTCAAAGGCAATTTAAATGTTTATTGATAGTGTTAAAATTACTTTAGCTTCAGGCGATGGCGGCAAAGGTGCTGTAAGTTTTCGCCGTGAAAAACATGTTCCACTTGGTGGCCCTGATGGAGGAGATGGTGGAAATGGTGGTGATATTATTTTCGTATGTGATAATAATACCCACACTCTTGTAAATTTCAAAGGCAAAAGAGAATTACGCGCACAAAATGGTGCTGGTGGAATGGGACGCAATAAAAATGGCAAAAAGGGTGAAAATTTAGAACTTATAGTGCCCGAAGGAACGCAAGTTATCGATGCACAAACTAATGAAATTTTACTCGATCTTACCAAAGAAGGACAAAAAGAGCTTTTTTTAAAAGGTGGAAAAGGCGGACTTGGCAACACTCATTTTAAACACGCCACTAATCAACGCCCCGATTACGCACAACCTGGTATAAAAGGAGAAAGTCGCTTAGTTAGACTTGAACTTAAACTTATTGCCGATGTAGGGCTTGTGGGCTTTCCAAATGTGGGAAAATCTACTCTTATAAGCGTTGTTTCAAATGCAAAACCTGAAATTGCAAATTATGAATTTACCACCCTTACTCCAAAACTTGGACTCGTAGATGTAGATGAGTATAATTCCTTTGTTATGGCTGATATTCCAGGGATTATCGAAGGAGCAAGTGGGGGTAAAGGCTTAGGACTTGCTTTTTTAAAGCACATAGAAAGAACGAGCTTTTTACTTTTCGTGCTTGATCCTATGAGAGAAATGCCTTTAAAAGAACAATTTATAGTACTAAGAAAAGAACTTGAAAAATTTTCCAATGAACTTTTTGGGCGTAAATTTGGCATCATGATTTCAAAAAGTGATAGTGTTAATTTAGGAGAAGAATTTGCCGAGCAAATTGCTTTAAACATTAATGAGTTAGAAAATTATCTCAAAGAAATAAATAATCCGCAAAGCTTTTTAATCAAAGTCTCAAGCCTTGAAAAAACAGGACTTAAAGAACTTAAATTCATGCTTTTAGAAGAAATTAAAACTTTAAGAAATAACAAATAAAAATTTTAACAATCTAGGAGTGTTTTATATTAAAAATTTCAAACACTCCCTATTTTTTCAAAAAATAACTAGTTTATATGAAATTTTGGCTAAAATTATAAAAATTTTTCAAGGAATAAGCATGAAAAGAATAGTTGTTAAAGTGGGTTCTCATGTGATTAGCGAAGAAAACACTTTAAGTTTTGAGCGTCTTAAAAATTTAGTCGCATTTTTAGCTAAACTCATGGAAAAATATGAAGTGATTTTAGTAACTTCAGCGGCTATTTCAGCAGGACACACCAAACTAGATATCGATAGAAAAAACCTCATTAATAAACAAGTTTTAGCCGCTATTGGACAACCTTTTTTAATCAGTGTTTATAACGAGCTTTTAGCCAAATTTAATAAACTAGGTGGACAAATTTTACTTACAGGTAAGGATTTTGACTCTAGAAAAGCTACCAAACACGCAAAAAATGCTATCGATATGATGATAAATTTAGGAATTTTGCCTATTATCAATGAAAATGACGCTACAGCTATAGAAGAAATTGTCTTTGGTGATAATGATAGCTTAAGTGCTTATGCTACGCATTTTTTTGATGCGGATTTGCTTGTGATTTTAAGCGATATTGATGGATTTTATGATAAAAATCCTAGTGAATTTAGTGATGCAAAGCGTTTAGAAAAAATCACTCATATTAAAGAAGAATGGCTACAAGCAACCATAAAAACAGGTAGTGAGCACGGAACAGGTGGTATAGTAACTAAACTTAAAGCAGCTAAATTTTTACTTGAACACAATAAAAAAATGTTTTTAGCAAGTGGATTTGATTTAAGTGCGGCAAAGACATTTTTATTAGAAGATAAACAAATAGGTGGAACTTTGTTTGAGTGATTAATTTATTAAATTCTCTTTTAAAATCAAATAAGTTATAATTAAAACTTTTAATTTCACACAAAGCGAAAAAATGAAAAAAATTATTTTTATGGGTACTCCATCTTACGCAACTTGTATTTTAAAAGCACTAGTAGAAAATGAAAATTTTAAACTCGTAGCACTTTTTACCCAGCCTGATAAAGCTGTAGGTAGAAAGCAAATTTTAACTCCAAGTGATACTAAGGCTTTTTTAAGTCAAAATTATCCTAGTATTCCTATTTTTACTCCAAGTTCTTTAAAAGATGAAAATATTATAAGAGAGATTAAGGATTTAAATCCTGATTTTATCGTGGTTGCTGCCTATGGAAAAATTTTACCTAAAGCCATTTTGGATTTAGCACCTTGTGTGAATTTGCACGCTTCTTTACTTCCAAAATACCGTGGTGCCAGTCCGATCCAAAGTGCAATTTTAAACAAAGATGAAAAAAGTGGAGTTTGCACCATGCTGATGGAAGAAGGGCTTGACACAGGTGCTATACTTGAAAGCTTAGAATGTGATATAAAAGATAAAAATTCAAGTGAAGTTTTTGAACTTTTAGCAAATTTGGCCGCTAAGCTCATCCTCTCTACTCTTTTAAATTTCGATAAAATCACCCCTAAAAAACAAGAGGAAAGTCTAGCAACACTTTGTAGAAAAATCAAAAAAGAAGATGGACTTATAAATTTGCAAAATGCAAGAGAACTTTATCAAAAATATCTAGCTTTTACTCCTTGGCCTGGAGTTTTTTTGGAAAATGGACTTAAATTCTTAGAACTTGAACTTGTGGATGAATTAAAACAAAATGCTAGGATGGGTGAAATTTTAGAATTAGAAAAAGAAAGTTTTTTGCTTGCTTGCAAACAAGGAGTTTTGCGTATTAAAAAACTTCAAGAAAGTGGAAAAAAAGTTCTTGATGGTAGGACTTATTTAAATGGAAAAAGGCTTAAAAGTGAAGATAGTTTGTGTTGAAAGTATAGACTCAACTCATCTTTTTTTATGCGAGCAAATACGCAATGGAAAGATTGATGGAAATTTTGCTATTTATGCTTTAGAACAAACAAATGGAGTTGGAAGCAGGGAAAATTCTTGGCAAAGCTCTAAAGGAAATTTACATCTTTCTTTTTGTATTAAAGAAGAAGATTTACCAAAAGATTTACCTTTGGCCTCTGTGGGCATTTATTTTGCTTATTTACTTAAAGAAGTTTTACAAGAAAAAGGTTCTAAAATTTGGCTTAAATGGCCTAACGATCTATATTTAGATGATAAAAAAGCTGGAGGGGTTATAAGTGCTAAAATTTCAAATTTTATCATAGGCGGTATGGGTTTAAATCTGAAATTTTCACCTCAAAATACAGCTTTATGCGATATAGAAATTTCGCTTAAAGATTTAGTGAGTGAGTTTTTGCAAAAAGTAGAAAAAAAATTTTTATGGAAGAATATTTTTAGCAAGTATATGTTAGAATTCGAAAAATCAAGAAAATTTAGCGTCCATCATGAAGGTAAAGTTTTTTCACTTGAAAATTCTTTTTTGTATGAAGATGGTTCAATTTTACTAGGTGATAAAAGGGTGTATAGTTTAAGATGAGCGAAATTATTACAATAGCAAACCAAAAAGGTGGAGTAGGAAAGACTACAACAGCAGTAAATTTAGCCGCTTCTTTAGCTGTGGCTGAGAAAAAAGTACTTTTGATTGATGTTGATCCGCAAGCTAATGCGACTACAGGACTTGGTTTTAATCGTAATAATTATGAGTATAATATTTACCATGTTTTTATAGGAAGAAAAAAGCTTTCAGATATTATTTTAAAAACAGAATTGCCACAACTTCATTTAGCTCCTTCAAATATAGGTCTTGTAGGTATAGAACAAGAGCTTGCTAAAGGTGAAAATAATGAGAAAAAAATGCTGCTTAAAAATCAAATTCAAGAAGTGATTGATGAGTATGATTTTATTATTATTGATTCTCCACCTGCTCTTGGAAGTATTACTATAAATGCTTTTGCAGCAAGCGATAGTGTAATTATCCCTATACAGTGTGAATTTTATGCGCTTGAGGGTGTAGCTATGGTTTTAAATACAATTAAAATTATCAAAAAAACTATTAATTCTAAACTCAGGGTTCGTGGATTTTTACCGACAATGTATAGCTCTCAAAATAATCTTTCTAAAGATGTTGTAGATGATTTGAAACAAAATTTTAAAAAACAACTTTTTACTATTAATGGAAACGAAGATGACTTTATTGTGATCCCTCGCAATGTAAAACTTGCAGAAAGTCCAAGTTTTGGAAAGCCTATAATTCTTTATGATATTAAATCGCCAGGTTCTGTTGCTTATCAAAATTTGGCGTATTCTATATTAGGATAATTATAATGGGGTTAAATAAAGATAGGGGTTTAAGCAGTTTAATCAGTGATATGGATACTGTTTATAGTAAAGAATTGGGTTTTGATAAAAATCAAAGCACTATGATAGAAATTGATCAAATTTCACCCAATCCATTTCAGCCAAGAAAGAAATTTGATCAAGAAGCTTTAGATGAGCTTGCTAATTCTATCAAAGAATTTGGACTTATTCAGCCTATTATTGTATTTAAAAAAAATAGTAAATTTATTTTAATTGCTGGAGAACGTCGCTTAAGAGCGGTGAAAGCATTAGGAAAAAAAGAAATTCTAGCTTTTATTGCTGATATTGATGAGAATAAGCTTAGAGAATTGGCTCTTATTGAAAATATACAAAGAGAGAATTTAAACCCTATTGAGCTTGCTAATTCTTATAAGGATTTGATGCAAGTTCATAAAATTACTCAAGAGAATTTAGCAGAACTTATTCATAAGTCTCGTACTCAAATAACAAATACTTTAAGACTTCTGAATTTAGATATTAGAACTCAAGAGTTGATTGCTTCTGGAAAAATTTCTCAGGGTCATGCTAAAGTTTTAGTTGGTTTAGATCAAAAAGATGAAAAAATGTTGGTTGATAGTATAATAGGTCAAAAACTTAATGTTAGAGATACCGAAAAAATAGTTAAAAAAATAAAAAATAATGAAAGCTTGCCTAATCAAGAATTTGAAGATGAAATAAAGAAATTAAAACACATACTAAATCGCTTTGGATTTGACTGCAAAAATAAAAATAATGATTTTGTAATTCATTTAGAAAATATTGATAAAATTAAAAAATTAATCAAAATGCTTGAAAAGTTTTAACCAAAATCTTAGCTTTTTTATGGTAGAATAGTCCTTCAAAAATTCTAACCAAGGAGAATTATGTTTGAAGATATGCATCCTTCCATAATGCTTGCTACTATGGCTATTTTTTTAGCTATGATAGTTATTTTAAATAGTATGCTGTATAAGCCGCTTTTAAAATTTATGGATGAAAGAAATGATTCTATAAAAAATGATGAGAATAAAGTAAAAGAAAATTCTCAAGAAGTTTTAGGTGTGAATGATGAACTAGAAGCTATTCATATTAACACTAGAGAAGAAATTCAAAAAATTAAACAAAGTGCTATAGCTGTTGCTAAAGAAGAGGCAGAGCAAATTCTTAGAAGCAAAAAAGAAGAATTAGAACGAAAAATGGCCAGCTTTTATGCAGATTTAGCCGTTCAAAAAAAAGAGTTGCAAGAACATTTAAACATACATTTACCTGAGCTTAAGCAGGCTTTGCAAAATAACATAAAGAAAATTTAAGAGGAGAGAAATGAGTAAGTTATTCTTTATTATATTTTTGCTACCTTTGTATGCTTTTGGTGCATCAAATGGTAGTGGAGAATATGATATTATTCCAAGGACTATTAATTTTCTAATTTTTGTGGCTATATTGTATTATTTTGTTGCAACTCCATTTAAAAATTTTTACAAAAACCGTATTGTAAAAATTTCTTCTAAGCTTGATGAAATTCAAAAAAAACTTTTAGAAAGTAAAGCTAAGAAATTAGATACGATGAAAAAACTTGAAGAAGCGAAAGCAAATGCTGCTGCTGCTTTAGTTACAGCAAAAAAAGAAGCTGAAATCTTAGTTCAAAATATTAAGAAAGAAACTCAAGATGAGTTGGATTTACTTCAAAAACATTTCGAGGAACAGAAAGATTATGAATTTAGAAAAATGGAAAAAGAATTAGTATCAAATACTTTAAACGAAATTTTTTCTGATCCAAATATGACATTAAAACAGAGTGAAATAATAGAACTTATGATGAAGAAGGTATCTTAAATATGGAGAATATAATTGCAAGAAGATATGCAAAAGCGATAGCTTCAAGAGCTGATATAAATGATTTTTATCAGAATTTGTGTATTTTAAATTCTGCTTTTGTTTTGCCGAAATTTAAAAATGTTATAGAATCTAACGAGATTAAAAAAGAAAGAAAAATGGAATTTCTTGATTCTTTTTTTGATATTAAAAATTCTAGTTTTCAAAATTTTTTAAGACTTTTGATTGAAAATTCAAGATTAGAATACATTCCTCAAATAGTTAAAGAACTTGAAAGACAAAAAGCTTTTAAAGAAAATATTTTTGTTGGTATTGTGTATTCTAAAGAAAAATTAAGTCAAGAAAATCTTAAAGATCTTGAAGTAAAACTTAACAAAAAATTTGATGCAAATATTAAATTAAACAATAAAATCAGTCAAGATGATAGTGTTAAAATAGAATTAGAAGAATTAGGTTATGAACTTTCTTTTTCTATGAAAGCTCTTCAAAATAAGCTAAACGAATATATATTGAAAATTATCTAAGGAGAAAAAGTAAATGAAATTTAAAGCTGATGAGATCAGTTCAATAATCAAAGAAAGAATTGAAAATTTTGATTTAAATCTTGAAATTGAAGAAACAGGAAAAATTATTTCTGTAGCTGATGGTGTTGCTAAGGTATATGGACTTAAGAATATTATGGCTGGAGAAATGGTAGAATTTGAAAATGGTGATAAAGGAATGGCCTTAAACCTTGAAGAGTCGAGTGTAGGTATTGTTATACTTGGAAAAGGAGAAGGTTTAAAAGAAGGTGCTTCTGTAAAAAGACTTAAGAAGTTACTTAAAGTTCCAGTAGGTGAGGCTTTGATTGGCCGTGTTGTAAATGCTTTAGGTGAGCCAATTGATGCTAAAGGTGTGATCAATGCTAATGAATATCGTTTTGTTGAAGAAAAAGCAAAAGGTATTATGGCGAGAAAAAGTGTTCATGAGCCTTTACATACAGGAATTAAAGCTATTGATGCACTTGTGCCAATTGGTCGTGGTCAAAGAGAGCTTATTATAGGCGATAGACAAACAGGTAAAACTACTGTTGCTGTTGATACTATTATATCTCAAAGAGGTCAAGGAGTTATCTGTATATATGTTGCAATTGGTCAAAAGCAAAGTACAGTGGCACAAGTGGTTAAAAGACTAGAAGAACATGGTGCTATGGAATATACTATTGTTGTAAATGCCGGTGCTTCAGATCCTGCGGCTTTACAGTACTTAGCTCCATATACTGGTGTAACCATGGGTGAATTTTTTAGAGACAACGCAAAACATGCTTTAATTGTTTATGATGATTTGAGCAAGCATGCTGTAGCTTATCGCGAAATGTCTTTGATTTTACGTCGTCCTCCAGGTCGTGAAGCTTATCCAGGCGATGTTTTTTACCTTCATTCAAGATTGCTTGAAAGAGCAAGCAAGCTAAATGATGAATTAGGTGCTGGTTCTTTGACGGCATTGCCGATAATTGAAACACAAGCAGGAGATGTTTCTGCTTATATTCCAACTAATGTTATTTCAATTACAGATGGACAAATTTTCTTAGAAACTGATTTATTTAACTCAGGAATTCGTCCTGCAATTAATGTTGGTTTATCAGTATCTCGTGTAGGTGGGGCTGCTCAAATTAAAGCTACAAAACAAGTTTCAGGCACATTAAGACTTGACCTTGCTCAATATAGAGAGCTTCAAGCTTTTGCACAATTTGCTAGTGATTTAGATGAGGCAAGTAGAAAACAACTTGAACGTGGACAAAGAATGGTTGAACTCTTAAAACAACCACCTTATTCTCCGCTTAGCGTTGAAAAACAAGTAGTTTTAATTTTTGCAGGAACCAAAGGTTTCTTAGATGATATTGCTGTTTCTAGAATTAAGGAATTTGAAGATGGAATTTATCCTTTTATTGAGGCAAAACATCCAGATATTTTTGAGCAAATTCGCTCTAAAAAAGCTTTAGATTCTGATTTGGAAGAAAAACTAGCTAAAGCCATTAATGAGTTTAAAGCAAATCATTTATAAGGTCTTTTATGTCTAATTTAAAAGAAATTAAAAGAAAAATTAAAAGTGTTCATAACACTCAAAAGACTACAAATGCTATGAAGCTAGTTTCTACTGCTAAGTTAAAAAAAGCAGAAGAAGCAGCTAAAAGATCAAAAATTTATGCACAAAAAATCGATGAAATTTTGAGCGAAATTTCATTTCAGATCAATAAAATTGTTCACAATGAAGATGATGTGCGTTTATCTTTGTTTCATAAAAAAGAACAAATTAAAACCGTAGATTTAATATTTATCACTGCAGATAAAGGCTTATGCGGTGGTTTTAATATTAAGACTTTAAAAACAGTAAGTGAAATGCTAAAAGAATATGAAGCAAAAAATATTAATATTCGTCTTAGAGCTATAGGTAAAACTGGGATTGAATATTTTAATTTTCAAAAAATAGAATTGTTAGAGAAATATTTCCATCTTAGTTCTAGTCCTGATTATGAGAAAGCATGTGAAGTAATTCATGCTGCTGTAGATGATTTTTTAAATGGAAATACAGATGAAGTGATTTTAGTTCATAATGGTTATAAAAATATGATTACCCAAGAACTTAAAATTAATCATCTTATTCCAGTTGAACCAAAGAGTATTGAACAGACTCATAATTCTCTTTTAGAGCTTGAACCAGAAGGAACTGAGCTTTTAGAAGATTTAATGAAAACATATTTTGAGTATAATATGTATTATGCATTAATCGATTCTTTGGCGGCAGAGCATAGTGCAAGAATGCAAGCTATGGATAATGCAACTAATAACGCAAAGGCAAGAGTGAAACAACTGAATTTAGCTTATAACAAAGCAAGACAAGAATCCATTACTACTGAGCTTATAGAAATTATCAGTGGTGTTGAATCAATGAAATAGTAAATTTTAAGGAGAAGATAAATAATGCAAGGATTTATTTCACAGGTATTAGGTCCGGTTGTTGATGTAGATTTTAATGACTATTTACCTCAAATTAATGAAGCAATTGTTGTAAATTTTGAAAGCGAAGGAAAAAAACATAAACTTGTTTTAGAAGTAGCAGCTCATTTAGGAGATAATAGAGTTAGAACTATTGCTATGGATATGACAGATGGTTTGGTAAGGGGCTTAAAAGCTGAGGCTTTAGGTGCTCCTATTAGTGTTCCTGTTGGTGAGAAAGTTTTAGGAAGAATTTTCAATGTTACTGGAGATTTGATCGATGAAGGTGAAGAAATTTCTTTTGATAAAAAATGGGCGATTCATAGAGATCCACCAGCTTTTGAAGATCAAAGCACAAAAAGTGAGATTTTTGAAACAGGGATTAAAGTTGTGGATTTACTTGCTCCTTATGCAAAAGGTGGTAAAGTAGGTCTTTTTGGTGGTGCAGGTGTTGGTAAGACTGTTATTATTATGGAGCTTATTCACAATGTTGCATTTAAGCATAGTGGCTATTCTGTATTTGCAGGTGTGGGTGAGAGAACTCGTGAAGGAAATGACCTTTATAATGAAATGAAAGAAAGCAATGTTTTAGACAAAGTTGCTCTATGTTATGGACAAATGAATGAACCACCAGGGGCAAGAAATCGTATTGCTTTAACAGGTTTAACAATGGCTGAGTATTTTAGAGATGAAATGGGTCTTGATGTGCTTATGTTTATTGATAATATCTTTAGATTTTCACAATCAGGTTCTGAAATGTCAGCACTTTTAGGAAGAATTCCATCAGCTGTGGGTTATCAACCAACCTTAGCAAGTGAAATGGGTAAATTCCAAGAAAGAATTACTTCAACTAAAAAAGGCTCAATCACTTCAGTTCAAGCTGTTTACGTTCCAGCTGATGACTTAACCGACCCAGCTCCAGCAACTGTTTTTGCTCACTTAGATGCTACAACGGTTTTAAATAGAGCTATTGCTGAAAAGGGTATTTATCCTGCAGTTGACCCACTTGATTCAACTTCAAGAATGCTTGATCCAAATATTATTGGAGAAGAACATTATAAAGTTGCTCGTGGTGTTCAATCAGTACTTCAAAAATATAAAGATTTACAAGATATCATTGCCATTTTAGGTATGGATGAGCTTAGTGAAGAGGATAAACTTGTAGTTGAAAGAGCAAGAAAGATTGAAAAATTCTTATCACAACCATTTTTCGTTGCAGAAGTTTTCACAGGTAGCCCAGGAAAATATATAAGCCTTGAAGATACAATAGCAGGATTTAAGGGAATTTTAGAAGGTAAATATGATCATTTACCAGAAAATGCTTTCTATATGGTTGGAAATATAGATGAAGCTATTGCAAAAGCGGATAAATTAAAAGGTTAATTTATGAACGATTTGATTAATTTCGAGATAGTTACGCCTTTGGGTGTAATCTATCAAGGAGAAGTAAAATCTGTTACTTTACCAGGTAGTGAAGGAGAATTTGGCGTGCTTAAAGGACATGCTGCTTTGGTTTCTTCTTTAAAATCTGGAGTAATTGATATTGAAAAAGCTGATTTAAATCATGAATTAATTGCTATTGATGCTGGGCATGCAAAGGTAGATGAAGATAAGATTTGCGTGTTGGCAAAGGGTGCGGTTTGGGTTTGTGGAAGTGATGAAAGTGAGATTGAAAAAAATCTTGCTCAAGCAAAAGATTTGATCAAATCTATGAGTTCTGATAATGCAGCTTTAGCAGCAACTTTTTCAAAACTTGATAATGCAAGGATGCATTAATGAATTTTGAAGCTATATTTCATTTTTTCAATAGTTCAAGTATTATTACTTATATAGTTTTATTATGGCTTTCTTTATATTTTATTTTAGCGTTTAGTATTTTGTTTGCTAGATTGACTTATTTGGCTACATGGAGAAATAAGGAAAAAGAAAGTTTAGAAACTTTGCTCTTGGGTGAGAAGGATTTAAGTCGTACTGATTCGATTTTAAGAAAATGCAATGATACAACTTCAAATCATTTAGAAATCTATAAAAATTTAGCAAGTCGTCGCGCTTCTGCTGGACTTACTTGGCTTAGTATTATTGCTTCAACTTCACCTTTTATAGGTCTTTTTGGGACAGTTATTTCTATACTTGAAACTTTTGGTGGGCTTGGAACTCAAAATTCTTTAAGTATCATAGCTCCTAAAATCAGCGAGGCTTTAGTTGCTACAGGTTGCGGTATTTTAGTGGCAATTCCTGCTTATACATTTCATCTCATCATTAAAAGAAAAGCTTTCGAACTTTTAAGCATTATTGATAGCGAGATTAAAGTTATAAGTTCGAGTAAATAAGGTTAAAAATGCCATTTGATGATGAAAAACCTGAACTTAATATCACACCTTTAGTGGATATTATGCTTGTATTGCTTGCGATTTTAATGGTAACAGCTCCAAGCATTACTTATGAAGAAAAAATTAATCTTCCACAAGGTAGTCAAAAAAATACTAGCGCTCCAACTGTTAAGAGTTTAATTATTAGTATTAATGCAAAAAAAGAAATTTTTTTAAATCAAGAAAAATACGATTTTATAAGTTTTGCTGACAATCTTGCTCAAAGAAAAGCACAATTTAATACCGAAGATCCAGTTTTTATACGCGCTGATAAAAGCTTAAAATATGACGATGTTATTTCAGTCTTAAGAAGTGTAAAAAATTTAGGATTTAATAAAGTTGCTTTACAGACTGAATAATCATGAAAAATTATGGTTTGAGTAATTTAAATTCGTTTTTACTTGCTTTAGTAATATATATTAGTATAGTAATTCTTGTTTTTTTTAGACTTGTAAGCGAGGTTGAATCTGCTATACAATATACCGATATAAAAGATAGTTTTGTAGATATTGAACTTGCTGAACCATCAAAACAAGTTATTACTCAAAGCAACACTCCTAAAGAAATACAAAAACCAACAGAGCAAATTGATATAGAAAAACTTTTTGCTCAGACTACAAATAAAACAGTTAAAACTGAAGATATTGACCAAAAGGCAAGTAATTTTAATGAGCTTTTTGGAAATATTAAAGAAATACAAGAAGAAAAGACTACAAAAATTCAATCAAGTGCTAAATCAGGAATTTCTAGTGCTCCAAAACCTCAAGCTTCCGAACTTGTAAAACAACTTAATGATAGTTTACTTCAAGAAGAAAGTTCAACGCAAGGCGAAAGCACAAAGGCGCAAAAGATTGGAATTTATGATGAATTTTTAGGGAAAGTTGTGCGTATTATCACTCAAAGATGGACTCAGTATTATCCAAATAGTGAAAAAATTTCTGTTAAGGTAAAAATTTTTATTGATGAAAATGGAAAATTTGGCTATACTTCAGTTGAAAAAAGTGGGAATCCTTTATATGATGCTAAAGTGGCTGAATTTTTAGAAAGTCAAAAAGGTAAATTTATTACTTATCCTCCGCAAAATAAAAATATAAGCATTACCATGAATTTAAGAGATGAAGCAAAAGTTAAAAATGATTAGGAGAAAAAAATGAAAAAAATTGTAGCAATTTTTTTAGTCTTTTTAGGAAGTCTTTGGGCAGAAGATCCAGTGATTGATGTTGTTAATTCTGGTGTAGTTTTACCAAAGATTATTGTTAAAGATAATTCAAATTTAAGTGATGAGAATTTAAAGAAAAGCTTTTATAATATCATTGTGAACGATTTGAAAGTAAGTTCAAACTTTGAAGTTGTTGCTAATGCAACTGAGACAAGTAATTATACTTTTGAATACGCTTTAAATAAAAATGGTAACACTTTGAGTTTAAATGTAAAAATAAAAGCTGGCGGTTCTGATAAGTCAGAGCAAACTTATACTTTAAATGGTTTAGAGCAATATCCATTTTTGGCACATAAAAGCGTCAAAGCTTCTGTAAATGCGTTAGGACTTGCACCTGTTGATTGGATGGATCATAAAATTTTGATCGCGAGAAATTCTAGCTCTAAGAAAAGTCAAATTATTATGGCTGATTATACTTTAACTTATCAAAAAGTTATTGTTGATGGTGGGCTTAATTTATTTCCAAAATGGGGAAATAAAGAACAAACTCTATTTTATTATACAGCTTATGATCATGATAAGCCAACTTTATACCGTTATGATTTAAATACCAATAAAGCTAGTAAAATTTTATCAAGCGGCGGTATGGTTGTAGCAAGTGATGTGAGTGTAGATGGAAGTAAACTACTTGTTACCATGGCTCCAAAAGATCAGCCTGATGTTTATTTATATGACTTAAATACCAAAAATCTAACACAATTAACTAATTATTCTGGTATTGATGTTAATGGAAATTTTATTGGCTCAGATGATAGTAAAGTGGTATTTGTAAGCGATCGTTTAGGATATCCTAATATTTTTATGCAAGATTTAAATAGCAATAGTGCTGAACAAGTTGTTTTTCATGGTAGAAACAATTCGGCTGTTTCGACTTATAAAGATTTTTTGGTTTACTCAAGTCGTGAACCAAATCAAGCAGGTGTTTTTAATATTTATTTGATGTCAATTAATAGTGATTATATTCGTCAACTTACAGCAAATGGAAAAAATTTATTTCCAAGATTTTCTAGTGACGGTGGAAGTATAGTATTTATTAAATATTTAGGTGCGCAAAGTGCTTTAGGTGTTATTCGTGTAAATGCAAATAAGACTTTTTATTTTCCTCTTAGGGTTGGAAAAATTCAATCAATTGATTGGTAAAAATTTCAATTTTAGGTTAAAATTAATTAAAAATTAGATATAATAGTAAGAATTTATTAACTTTGAAAGGTCATAAATGAAAAAAATTCTTTTTACTTCAATTGCAGCTCTTGCAGTTGTTATTAGTGGTTGTAGCACAAAAAGCACTAGCGTAAGCGGTGATAGTAGTGTTGATTCAAATCGTGGTTCAGGTGGAAGTGATGGTTGGGATATTGATTCAAAAATTTCTCAACTTAATGATACTTTAAATAAAGTATATTTTGATTTTGATAAATTCAACATTCGTCCTGATATGCAAAATGTTGTAAGCACGAATGCTAATATCTTTAACACTGAAGTAAGCGGTGTAAGTATTACTGTTGAAGGAAACTGCGATGAGTGGGGAACTGATGAATATAACCAAGCTCTAGGTTTAAAAAGAGCAAAAGCTGTAAAAGAAGCTTTAATCGCTAAAGGTGTAAATGCTGATAGAATTGCTGTTAAAAGCTATGGAGAAACAAATCCTGTGTGCACTGAAAAAACTAAAGCTTGCGATGCGCAAAACAGACGTGCTGAATTTAAATTATCAAGATAATTAATGAAAAAAATATTCACAGTAGCTCTTCTTGGAGCTACTTTACTTTATGCAGAAAGCTCAGCTTTTGGTGCAGGAGATATAACAAGCAATTCTTCTTATGGTTTAACTTCAAATGAAAAATTATTTAAAGAAAAGTTAGATAATTTAAATAATGAAAATATACAAACAAATGCTAGAATTAATGAAATTAACGAAAGAATCGAGGGTTTACAAAGCACTTTAGAAGGTATAAATTCTCAATATGCTAAATCAAATTCTAGATTAAGTCAAGTTGAAGAGAATAATCAAAATATTGAAAATAATTTTACTAGTGAAATTCAAAAATTAAAGGCTTATGTTGAAGAAAGTAGAAAAATTCAAGAAGCTAATAATAAGCAAGTAAAAAAAGTTTTAGCCGAACTTAGTTCTTTAGTAGATGCTATTAATGCAAATTATGTTTCTAAAAACGAATTAAATGATGCAAATTTAAGCGTTAAAGCTACTACACCTAGTGTTGTTGTTTCAACTACAGATTCAAACAGTACTATTGAAAACAATAATGCTCAAAATACCCAAGATGATAAAGTAAAACAAATTGATGAATCTTGGAAAAAGAAAAAAAATAATGAAATTTTAGAATTAGCGATAAAAGATGTTGATAAAAATGCTTTTGAAGATTCCAAAGCAAAATTAAATTTTCTCATAACAAAGCAGTATAAACCCGCAAGAGCAAATTTTTGGTTAGGGGAGATCGAGTATAAACAAAAAAATTATAACAATGCTATTGTTTATTATAAAAAAAGTTCTTCTTTGAGTACAAAAGGGGATTATTTCCCAAAACTTTTATATCATACTGCCATTTCATTGGATAAAACAGGTGATACAAAAACAGCAAATGGTTTTTATAAAGCTTTAAAAACTAATTATCCAAATTCACCCGAAGCAAAAGCTTCACCCAATAGAAAATAAATTAAGGAGATAAAATGGCTATAGAAAAAAATAGTGTAGTTTCAATGTTTTATGAGTTAAAAGACGCAAATACAAATGAAGTTTTAGAATCAAATTTATATTCTCAACCTATTTCTTTTATTTTAGGCAAAGGTCAGATTTTAGAAAGCTTAGAAGAAGAAGTGATGAAGCTTGATTGTCCTAGCAATGCTGATGTGGTAATTAAAAAAGAAAAAGGTTTAGGCGAATACGATGAAAATGCCGTTCAAACTTTACCAAAAGAGCAATTTGCAGGTATTGATTTAAAGGTAGGTATGGAGCTTTTTGGCGAAGGTGAAAATGGCGAAACTGTTCGTGTAACTGTAAAAGAAATTAGTGAAAATGATGTGACAATTGATTATAATCACCCTTATGCGGGTCGTGATTTGCTTTTTTCTTTAAATATCGTAGATGCTAGAGCTGCAAGTGAAGATGAAATTCTTACAGGTATTATCGCAGGAAGTCATAGTTGTGGTTGTGGAAGCGGACATGGACACGATCATAATCACGGACACGGTGGCGGCGGTTGCTGTGGTGGCGGCGGTTGCGGTTGTCATTAATGAAGACCGCGTTTATATTTCCAGGTCAAGGCTCACAAAGTCTTGGCATGGGAAAAGATTTTTATGAAAACTCTATAAAAGCCAAAGAACTCCTTCAAAACGCAAGTGATTTTTGTAAGATTGATTTTAAACATTTGCTTTTTGAAGAAAACGAAAAACTCAATCAAAGTGAATTTACTCAACCCGCCATCGTTTTAAATTCCTTAATGGCTTATAGTGTTTTACTTGAAAAAAAACCTGATTTAAGTTCGAAATTTGCTTTAGGGCATTCTTTGGGAGAATTTTCAGCCTTAGCTGTCAATGGTGCTTTTGATTTTTTAGAGGCTCTTTCTTTGGTCAATAAAAGAGGGCTTTTTATGCAAGAAGATTGTGTAAAAGTTGAAGCGGGTATGATGGTTGTTTTAGGGCTTGATGATGAAAAGGTTGAAGAGCTTTGTCAAAAAGCACAAAAAGAAAACAAGCAAATTTTCGCTGCAAATTATAACTGCGATGGACAAATCGTTGTAGCAGGTTTAAAACCTGATTTAGCAAGTTATGAAAGTGTATTTAAAGAAGCAGGAGCTAAAAGAGCTATGCTTTTAAATATGAGCGTGGCAAGTCATTGTCCTCTTTTGGAAAATGCTTCAGCTAAGCTTTGTGTGGAGCTTGAAAAGGTGTTAAAACCAAATTTTAAAGCCGTAATTTCTAATGCAAATGTCAAAATTTATACAAGCAAAGAAGAAGCCCTTGAGCTTTTAAAAGCACAACTTATCTCTCCTGTGCTTTATAAACAAAGCATTAAGGCATGTGAAAATGAAGTAGATTATTTCATAGAATTTGGCGCAAGTGTGCTTAAGGGTTTGAATAAAAAAATCACTTCAAAAGAAACTTATGCTTTAACAAATATGAATGATATTGATGAATTTTTAAAGGTTATATGATGAAAATAGCAATTTTAGGAGCCATGAGTGAAGAAATCACTCCTTTGCTTGAAACACTTAAAGATTATACAAAAATAGAACACGCTAATAATACTTATTATTTTGCAAAGTATAAAAATCATGAACTTGTTTTAGCGTATTCTAAAATCGGCAAGGTAAATTCTACTCTTAGTGCTAGTGTGATGATAGAAAAATTTGGCGCACAAGCTTTGCTTTTTACAGGAGTTGCAGGTGCTTTTAATCCTGAACTTGAAATTGGTGATTTGCTTTATGCAACAAAATTAGCTCAATACGATCTTGATATTACCGCTTTTGGGCATCCTTTAGGTTTTGTTCCAGGTAATGAAATTTTTATCAAAACCGATGAGAAATTAAACAATCTTGCTTTAGAAGTTGCTAAGGAATTAAATATCAAACTGCGTGCAGGTATTATCGCAACGGGTGATGAGTTTATTTGCGATGAAGCAAAAAAAGCAAAAATTAGAGAAATTTTCAATGCGGATGCTTGTGAAATGGAAGGCGCAAGTGTGGCTTTGGTTTGTGATGCTTTAAAGGTGCCTTGTTTTATCTTAAGAGCTATGAGTGATAAAGCAGGGGAAAAGGCTGAATTTGATTTTGATGAATTTGTGATCAATTCAGCTAAAATTTCAGCCAATTTTGTGCTTAAAATGTGCGAGAAATTATGATAAATCTTAGCAAAAAACTCATACGCCAAGTTGCACAAGCTAATGCTAAATTTGGACTTATTAAAGATGGAGATAGGGTTCTTTTAGGGCTTAGTGGCGGGAAAGATTCTTTGGCTTTAGCCCATCTTTTAAATCGTATGCAAGCTCATGCTCCTTTTAAATTTGAACTTGAAGCGGTAACTTTGAGTTATGGCATGGGCGAGGATTATTCTCATCTTCATGCACATTGTGAAGAACACGGCATTAAACATAGCGTGCTTGATTCAAATATTTATGAAGTTTCAGGTGATACCATAAGAGAAAATTCAAGTTTTTGTAGTTATTTTTCGAGAATGCGTCGTGGAGCTTTATATACTTACGCTCTTGAAAAAGGTTTTAACAAGCTTGCTATAGCCCATCATTTAGATGATGCAGCAGAAAGCTTTTTTATGAATTTTATTCATAATGGAGCTTTAAGAACCTTAGCGCCTATTTATCAAAGCAAACGCGGTGTAATTGTGATACGCCCTTTGATTTTTGTGCGAGAAAGACAGCTTAGGGATAATGCTACACAAAATGAACTTAGCGTGATAGGAAATGAATTTTGTCCTGGTATGAAACTCAGCGAAAAAAATGTAAAATTCCCCCACGCTAGAGAAGAAGCTAAACAGCTTTTAGCAAATTTAGAAAAAGATCATCCTAAGCTTTTTACAAGTTTAAAAACCGCTTTTGCCAATTTACACACGGAGAGTTTTTGGCTTCAAAAGGCATAAAAGCATGAAAAAAGCTTTTGTTTTAGTGGATTATCAAAATGATTTTATTGATGGAAGTTTAGGTTTTGATAAGGCTTTAAAAATCAAAGAAAATATTCTTAAAGCCTTAAATCAAATCGATTTTAATAACACGCATTTGCTTTTAACCTATGATACGCATGATGAGCATTATCTACAAAGTAAAGAAGGTTTAAATTTACCTGTAAAACATTGTATTAAAGAGAGTTTGGGTTGGCAAATGCCAAAGGAATTTGAACCTTTTTTACAAAAAGCTCATAAAATTTTTTATAAAAATACTTTTGGTAGCTTAGAACTAGCTAATTTCATACAAAAAAGCGATTATGAAGAACTTCATTTTGCAGGGCTTGTTTCTCATATTTGTGTGTTTTGTAATATCATTTTAGCTTTTGGTGCTAAGCCTAATGCAAGGATAATTTTACACCAAAATTTAAGTGCAAGTTTTGATGAAAATTTAGAAAAATCCGCTTTTGATATACTTAGAGCTTATGGTATTGAAATTGTTTAATGCAAGGCTTTATACTTCATACTCAAAAAGTTAAAGACGAGGATTTGATCGTTTATATTTTAAGTCCTAAAATGCTTATTAAGGCTTATCGTTTTTATGGACTTAGACATTCTAGTATTTTAAGCGGCTATAAAATCGACTTTGCTTTAGAAGAAAATCCTAGTTTTTTACCAAGACTTAAAGATGTATTGCATTTGGGATTTTTATGGATTATGCAAAGGGATAAAATGTTTATTTGGCAAGAATTTATCCGTCTTTTATATAGACACTTAAAAGATGTGGAAGAGCTTGATAGTTTTTATTTTGATTTACTTGATGAGTGTGTGAAAAGGTTTGAAAAACAAAATCCAAAGCGTGTTATTGTTGATGCTTATTTAAAAATTTTGGAATTTGAAGGAAGATTGCATAAAGATTTTTTTTGTTTCGCCTGTGATGAGAAAATTCAAAATTCCATTACATTACTAAGGGCTTTTTTACCTTCGCATTCTCAATGTGCTTTAGGATTTGAGTTTGAAGAGAAAAAACTAAAACAATTTTATAGCAGTAAAAATTGTGCGATTTTTGATGATGAAGAAATAGAAAATTTATATCATTTGATTAAGGAAGGTTTATGATATTAAGTGATGAAAAATGTGATTTTTTAGAATCTATAGCAAGTTTTTTAAGCCCTAAAGATGTGGAGCTTGTCTTTGTGGATAGTAAAGAAATGCAAGAAATTAACTTAGAGCAAAGAAAACAAGATAAAACCACTGATGTACTTTCTTTTCCGCTTGAAAATATCGATGAAAGTTTGCCTTTGGGTTCTGTTGTGATCAATGTGGATTTGGCAAAAGAGAAGGCTAAAGAGTTAGGGCATAGCTATGAAGAAGAAATAAGCTTGCTTTTTATCCACGCTATGCTTCATTTGTTAGGTTTTGATCATGAAAATGATAATGGAGAAATGAGAGAAAAAGAGAAAGAACTTATAGAGCATTTTAATTTGCCTAAAAGTTTGATTATAAGGACTTTAAAAGATTAAGTAAGAATTTTTTCTTCGAGTGTTAGAAGGTTTTATATTATATATTTTAAATTATGAGTAGATATTTTAAGAAAAAATCATTTTTGCCGATTTATCTTATAAATAAAACTTTACTTACAGGAAGGCAAAAATGATTAATGGTATAAATTCTTATTCAAACTACAATTACACAAATAATACCTCAAATACAAAATCATCTAATGTCATAGCAAATAATAACCTTGTAAATGATAAATCACAAGCAGTAGATAAAATTTTAGGCTATGGCGTAGATAAAGAGGGCTTTTTTACAAGTGATTTTAACGAAGCAGCAGGCTTGCCAAAAGATTATAAGATTTATGCAGATGGTTTAAATAATTTTGTAAATAACTTTATTAAAAGACAACCTTTTTACTCTCAAATAGACATTGCCAAAACAATAGGAGATGCTTATAACTCTTTTTCTTCTTTTGTTAAAGATAAGGGATTAGGAGAAAGCTTTCAAGAACAGGATTTAAAAAATCTATCCCAAAAAGATGGGGTAAATTATTGGCAAGAATTACAAAGCGATAATGCTTTCATTTGGAAGCTTGCTGATAAAAATATAGCGGATTTGGGTTCTAATAAATATCAAATACATGATAACAAAATATCTAAAGGTGGTGCTTTAATTGCGTTTTTTATAAATAATCTTAGCACAATTAAAGGACAAACAACCTTACTGGGTAAATTAGCTGGACTTAATAGCGATACGGACAACAATGAAATAAAAGAATTTTTGTCCTTTATGAATAAAAATCCCTTAAAATATTCCTACGAGCAAGATGGCTGGGGCAATCCTATGGGAGATAGTTTATCAATATGGAATTATATAAATAGAGCTAAAAATTTAGGAGATGATAAACTAATAAAAACTATTGAGAATTTAGGAGATGAATACAATAAGCTTATTAATTCTAATATGAGCCTAGAAGAATTTAAAACTAAATATCTTGATTTTAAACAAAGGCACGATGAGTTTGTAAAATCACTAGAAGAAGCAGAAAAGGCAAAAGGTGTAGATTATAGTAATCCTTTAAAAAATACAAATAACAAAGAAACTTCAGAAGAAGGCAAAGAAAAGCCTTTTAAACCTATACAAGCAGAAAGTAAAAACAAAGAAACTTACAAAGATGATAATATAAGAAACCAACTTGTAAAAAAACTATTAGAAGGTAAATTTAGCACTAGTAAAGAATTAGAAATTCTTTTTGGTGTGAAATTTAGTGATGATGATGCAGGAGAATTTAATAAAATTCTTTCTTTAAATTCTGCACCAAAAAGTATAGATATTAAGGCTTAAGGTTTTTTAAATTATAAAAATCGATCAAGTTAAACTAAAAAATTCTTCTATTTTTTTTCGCATTTCTTCGACATTGTCGATACGATTAACGCTATCTCTAAAGGCTGAAGCGTCTTTATGCCCTTTAGAATACTCGTGTAAATGTTTGCGAAATATACTTACGCCTTGATCTTTGTAGTGTTTTATCATTTCATCAAAATGAGTGAGTATGATTTCTTTTTTGAGTTTTTCATCTACACTTTTACCGCTTTTGATTTCATAAAATATCCAAGGATTTCCTACGCTTGCACGCCCTATCATAAGTCCATCACATTTTGTGATTTTATAAACTTCTTTAGCATTTTGTGCGTTAATATCACCATTTGCAATCACAGGAATACTAACGCTTGCTTTAGCATTGGCAATGGATTCATAATCGGCTTTTCCGCTATAAAGCTGTTTTCTTGTGCGTCCGTGGATGCTTACAAAATCCACCCCCAAGCTTTCACAAATTTTAGCCATTTTTTCAGGATATTTTTCATTAAATCCTAGTCGAAATTTCACACTTGTAAGGCTTTTTTTATTGTTTTCTTTAATTACTCCTACAAGATTTTTAAAAAGCTCTAAATTTTCTAGCAAAGCACTACCAGCGCATTGTTTAACAACTTTATTTACAGGGCAACCGCAATTAAAATCAATCCCATCTACAAAATCCATTTCATTTAGCATTTGCACTGCTTTTTTTAGCACTTCTTTATCTCCACCTGCAATTTGGACTATATAAGGATTTTCTAATTCAGCTCTTTCTAGCATATGTAGAGTTTTAGAACTTTCATAAACTAAGGCATTAGAACTTATCATTTCGCTTATGGTGATATCAGCACCAAATTTTTTTACTACATTACGAAAAGGCAGATCTGAAAAACCTGCCATAGGAGCTAAAAATAAAGGTTTTTTGCTAAAATCTATCATTGTATGAGTTGGTTTAGATTGATTTTGATATTTTTTTCACGCAAGGCTAAAAAGGCCTTAAAATCATTAAATTTCTTATCATCATTGTGAATTTGCTCTCTTAACTCATCTAAAAGTCCAAATTCAGCTAAAAGATATAAATGTGCTCTTAAAGCTTCGCTTTTTTCATTTTTAATTTTGTTAAAAATTCCTAAAATAGCATCAGGATTTAAAAGTTTAGTACTTAGTTTTGCTGCGTTAAGATAGTCTTTTTCGCTTAGTATATTGTGTGAAAGTAAAACTTCGTATTCTGCTGCACTAAGTTCTAAATTTCCTTCTTTAAAACGCTTGATAAGTGTGAGAACTTCAGAAGGCTTTTTAGGGATTTTTACATTTTTAATTTGTTCATAACTAGCTTTTTCTATAAGAGTATTAAAAGCAATTTCTTCAAATTCATCTTTGATTTCATTAAGGTTTTTAAGTTTGCTATAGGCATAATTTGCATCGTTTTTGAGATGATTTTTTTCATTTTGCAAATATAAAACATTGTTATTTTCGAGTTTAAATTTACTAAGGTTAAAAAATTCGTTTTTATTTAAACCATCAATAAGATCTAAAATTTCATTGATTTTATTTGAGTGTGGAATTTTTTCATGTGTTTTTAGGGTTTTAAAAAGTTGTGCCACAGCTCTAAATTCTTTTGTTTGAAAAGTGGTTTTAAGATCTTTTTCAAGGAGCAAATCTTGAGTATAAGCTTCAAATTTAGCTGCATCTTTAAAAAAATGCTTAAATTTTAAATAACGCAAAAATCCATAAAATGCTATGTGCAAAACGGCTAAAATCATATAAACAAATAAAGGAATAACAAGCCATATCATAATAGGTAGTTCAAAGGTATAAGTACTGATATTTAGAGTATAGCTTCCTAGTTCTAGATGCCAAGCAAAGGCAAAAATAAGTGCTATATAAATAAAACTTGCAAGTAAAAAGAGTTTAATTTTCATGTTTTTTTCCTTGTTCTGCAATTTGACGGCAAGTGATACAATATCTTGCGTGAGGTTTGACTTTTAGTCTTTGAGAGTCGATTTCATCATCGCAAGATTCGCAAATTCCATAAGTGCCGTTTTTGATTTTATCTAAAGAATTTTCGATTTCTATAAGTTCTTCTTTGAGATTGGTGCTGATAGTAAAGTCAATTTGAGAGCCTGTTTCTATGATAGAAAAATCTACACTATCGCTTGGGACGCTATTGTGAAGAGCTTCGATTTCATTTGAATTGCTTTGCAAATTTTCTAAGATGGTTTTTTTTCTTTCTTCTAAAATATTTTTGAAATTTTGTATTTCATTTTTTTTCATTTTAAAACTTTCTATTTGTGATAAGGGTGATTGTTGTTGATGCAAAATGCACGATAAATTTGTTCTAAAAGTAAGGTTTTAACAAATTGATGTGCTAAAGTAAGTTTGCTTAATGATAGTCTAAAATCCAAACTTTGATTAAATTCTTCTCTTAAACCATAAGCACCACCTATAAAAAAACTTAATTCATTTTTATCTTGGATGAGTTTTGCAAATTCTATACTTGTAAGTTCTTTCCCTTTTTCATCAAGAGCGATACAATAGCCTTTTTTATAAGGCATAAAAGCTTCTTCATAGCTTTTTTTTGCTTCTATGGCATTTAAATTTTGAGCTAAGGCTATTTTTTTATTAAAAACATTTATTTCTTTTAAAGTGGCGTATTTAGAAATAAGTTTAGAGTATTTCTCACTCCAAGTTTTAAATTCATCACTTTTTTGAATACAAAAGATATTAACTTGCAAATTATTTTCCACTGAAAAATTTTAGCACATCGCTAAGATATTGTTTTTGTTCTCCTCTTTCAACTATGGCATCTATAAGTCCATGTTCTAACAAGAACTCTGCTTTTTGAAAACCTTCAGGTAAATCTGTTCCTATAGTTTGTTTAATAACTCTTGCACCAGCAAAACCTACTAAAGCTTCAGGTTCAGCGATGATTAAATCTCCAAGCCAAGCAAAAGAAGCACTTACTCCGCCCATAGTAGGATCAGTTAAAATGCTAATATAAGGAAGTTTTTCTTTGCTAAGAAGTTTAAGTGCGGCGCTAGTTTTGCTCATTTGCATCAAAGAATAAGTACTTTCTTGCATTCTAGCTCCACCGCTTGCACTTACGATGACAAGAGGGGTTTTGCTTGTGATGGCTCTTTGTACAGCTCTAACGATTTTTTCTCCTTCAACAGAACCTAAAGATCCGCCCATAAAAGAAAAATCAAATACAACAAGTTGGGTTTTTAAACCATTGATTTCACATTCTCCACTAATAACAGAACTTTTTCTACCTGTTTTACTTTCACCTTCGCTAAGGCGTTTTTTATAGGATTTGCTATCAACAAATTTTAAAGGATCTATAGCCTCTAAATTTGCATCATACTCAATAAAACTGCCTTCATCACTTAAAAGTTTAATACGTTCATCAGCTGAAATTCTCATGTGATAATTACATTTAGGGCAAACATTAAAACAAGATTCTATTTCTTTATAATACATCAAAGCATGACAACTTTGGCATTTTACCCAGTGATTTGGAGCTTCTTTAACGCTAGGTTGTTGTCTTCTTATTTTTGAAAAAATATCTGCAAAATTCATATATTCACCTAATTATTTTTTAAAAATTTTAAGATTATATCAAAAATTTTTTTGTCTTGGCTTAGGAGAAGGAAATTTTCATTTTTTTCTATATATAAATTTTGATGAATTGTTAAAGCAGCTACTGTATCAAAAATTCGTGTTTTTCCAAGAATTAATACAAAACTAAAATACGAAGCATAAGTGAGACTTAAGGCTGTTGCGCCCAAAGAGCGAAATTTTAATTGATTTTTTGTTAAAAAATCGAGAAGTTCTGGATAAAGTGAAATTTTTTCAACTATACCTATTTTAGAAAATAGATTAGGTGTTAAGGGTGAGTATTTTGGATCGGAAAGATTAGATTTAAAAGCTTGATTGTTATTAAAAGCAAAAATTTCTTGACTGACAAGATTGCAAACAAAAGCGCTTTTTGCCTGATCTTTTTCTATGAGAGCTATAGAAGTTCCATAAAATGGTATTTTAGAAACAAAATTTGAACTTCCATCCAAAGGATCAAGAATCATTTGTTTTGGGTTATCTTTCCCGATCAAGCCACTTTCTTCAGAAAAAATTTGCCCAAAACAACTAAGGTATTTTATGAAAATTTGTTCACATTTTAAGTCAAGCTCATAGCCTTGATTTTTATCATAGCCTAATTTAGAGCAAAGTTTAAGATCATTTTGTGGGATATTGTTTAGATACTTGCGTATTTGCAAATTTGCATTCAAGCAAGCATCTAAAAATTCTTTCATTAAAAGCGTGTTCCAAGATTAAATTCAAAACTATTAGTATCATCACCTTTTTTATCATTAAGAGGTTTGGCAAATACAAGTTGTAAAGGTCCAATTGGTGTAATCCATTCAATGCCTATACCTGTACTCATTCTTTTTATTTCATCTAAATTTTTGCGTCCTATCATACCATAATCAAAAAACACGCTACCACGAAGTTTGATTCTATCAATCAAAGGAAAACTAAGTTCTACGGAATTGGTAAAAGCTATGGTTCCTCCCACTTCATCTCCCCATTGGTTTTTAGGGCTTACTGTTCTACTTTCAAAACCGCGTATCGATCTAATGCCACCTAAATAAATTCTTTGATTAATTGGTAAATAACCTTCATTCCATACTTTATAAAAGCTTGCTTTGTAGCGATAAATAAGATCATATCCTATATAGTCTTGTAAACCTTGATAAAAGTTAAATTTAGAGCTTGATGAAATAAATTCTTGATCTCCGCCAAGTCCAGCGTATTCTAAACTAGTTGAAGCAATGATACCTGATCGTGGCAGATAATAATCATCTGTATTGTTAAAGGTGATTGCTGGAGTTATAGAGCTTTTAATACTTTTGCCAAGTTCATATCCTGTTCTTAAAAGAGTTGGACTTAAGTGATAAATATCGCTTTGTTCAAGATTATAAGTTAAGCTTACATTATAGTATCTTGCAAATTGGCGTCCAACTGTTATATCAAAGCCGTAATTTTTTTCTGAATAATTATCCCATTCATAGTCATTTGAATAAAGTGTTCCACCTAGGCTATATTGACTATCAAGAACGCGTGGATTTATGAGACTAATCCTTCCTGATAAGGTATCATCGCTTTTATCTACGCTTACAGAGCTTTTTATCCCTGAACCAAAAATATTTGTATCTGATAAAGAAGCATTAAGTAAAATACCATCGCTTGATCCATAGCCAATGCCTCCAGAAATAGCTCCTGTAGAAGCTTCTTTAACATCAACAATCAAATCAATATGTGTATCGTCAACTTTTTCTTCTTTGATATTCACATCGTCAAAATAAGAAGTTCTTTTTAAAGCATTTTTTGACTCGCTTAAGTCTGTTCTATTGTATAAATTACCTTCTGTTATATATAATTCTCGGCGTATGACGCGATCTACAGTGCGTGAATTTCCTGAAATAATAACATTTCTTATATAAACTTTATCATGAGGGATTACTTTAAATACAACAGTAGCTTCTTGAGTTTGATCATTTTTTTGAATATCAGGATAGACTTCTACAAACGCATAACCTAAATCAGCACTTTGTGTTTCTATGGTTTTAACATCTTTTCTAATGTCTTCAATATTGATAGTTTTGCCAGCGCTTGATCTTAAATCTTTTACGGTTTGTGCATTTTTTTTATCATCAAATAAAGGATTTTCTATGTTTATACTTTTAATTTTATAAGGCTTTCCTTCTTTGATAAAATAAGTCAAATTTGCTTGATAAGTATCTGTGTAGGTTTTAAGATAAGGAGGAGATACTTGAACATCTAAATATCCTTTTTTCATGTACTCATCAGCAATTCTTGAACTATCATTGCTAAGCTCAAAAACTTTTAATTTTCCATCATTGCGTCCCCACATCCAACCCATAAATTCTTTTTCTTTATTGACAATTGAAGGTTCTATATCAGAATATGAAAATTTCTTGGCTCCACTTAAATGAACATTATCAATAATGATATTTTCACCACGATTTACTATAAATTCAAGCTCTAACCCATCGGTATTTTCTAAAGTCTTTTTTTTGTATTCTACAATAGTATCAAAATAACTTTTTGCTTCATAATAAGCTTTAATGCGTTCAATAGCTTCTTTTATACTTCCTTCATCAAGTAGCGTACCTCTTTTAATCCCTAAAATACTTTCAACTTGTTTTCTATCATTTGAAGCTATACCTGTTATACTAACCTTTGCTATAGTTGGTTTTTCAGTAACTATAATTTCCAAAATTCCATTGTTGTTTTCAACTGAAATATTTTCGAAATAATTTTGTTTATAAAGATTAAGAATAGCAGTGTTGATTTTTGCAGGATCTATTTCTTCTCCTATTTTAAGCCCTGTAATATTTATGGCACTTGTATTTGATAAGTGGTTTAATCCGATAAATTTAATATCCTTAATGGTTGCTGCATTGGCTATAGCAACTAAAGCACAAATACTAATAAGATGTTTTTTCATTGATTTTTTACCTAAAGCTTTATTAAAAGCTGTATAATAGCAAAAAAAATTTAACAAAAAAACTAAGGTAGAAAGTATGAAAATAGCAATTATAGGGCTTGGGCTTATGGGTGGATCTTTAGGGCTTTGTTTGAAAGAAAATAAGCTTATTTCTTGTGTTTATGGTATGGATTTAAGTAAAGAAAATGAAAAAGATGCCCTGCGATTAGGTCTTATTCATGAGCTTATAGAATTTAAAGATTTAGCTTTATGTGATATGATTTTTGTCGCAACTCCTGTTAATGCTATTATAGAAATTTTGCAAAAGTTAGTTGATTTGCCTTCTAATGTAACAATTATAGAGCTTGGAAGTACAAAAAGAAAAATTATAGAAAGTTTGCCTAAGAATTTAATCAAACAAACTCTTTTTGCTCATCCTATGACAGGAACTGAAAATTCAGGTCCAAAAGCGGCTTTTAAAGAGCTTTATAAAGATGCAGTTTGTGTTCTTTGTGATAGTGAAATAGCTGATGACTTGCATCAAAAAAGAGCAGTAGAAATTTTTTCTCATTTAGGGATGAAAATTGTTTTTATGGATAGTAAAGCCCATGATCATCATGCTGCTATTATTTCTCATTTGCCTCATGTTATAAGTTTTTCTTTGGCAAATTTTGTAATGAAAGAAGAGGATAAAAGAAATATTGTTCATTTAGCTGGAGGATCTTTTAAAGGTATGAGCAGAATTGCCAAATCATCGCCACAAATGTGGGAAAGTATTTTTTTACAAAATAAAGATAACTTATTAAGTTCTATTGATTTTTTTCAACAAGAATTAGAGAGATGTAAACAAATGATACAATTAGACAAAAATGATGAATTAAGAGAATGGATGAAACAGGCTAATACTCTAAGAGAAATTTTATAAATTTGCTAGATATTTACTGAAAATATAATAGAATTTATACTAAAAACAACAAAAACATTGAAAATTTTTAAGGAAGGTTATGGCAAAAAGAAAAGGCAAAACTTATTTATCTGTTTTAATTTTAGTTTTAATAGCAATTTTGATTTTTTTTATTTCAAGATTAAGTATTTTTGAAAAAAATCCTCCTCAAATTTTAATGCCAGATGTTGTATATACTGATCTTAAAAAACCTATTTTAGTGCATGTTAAAGATGATGAAAGTTCTATCAAAAATGTACAAATTATATTGCATAAAGACGACAATACTAGTGCAATGGTTATAGCAGATGAAAAGATTTCTAATTTAAAAGATATTACCTTACAAGTTGCTTTGCCAAAATTTGGTTACAAAGAAAATGTAAAATCTTTTGTTTTGGAGGTGATAGCTAAAGATTCTAGTTTTTGGAATTTTTTTAGTGGCAATGAAGCAAGAAAACAAATTGCGGTATTAGTAGATAATACGGCTCCAAAAATCAATATCATAAGCAATTCTTACCAAATCGAGCAAGGCGGTGCTGGGGCAGTTGTTTTTAAGGCCGATGATGCTAATTTAGATAAGGTGTATATAGAAACAAATAAAGGTAAAATCTTTAAAGTTACACCTTATGTAAAAGAAGGGTATTATGCGGCTTTGATTGCTTGGGATGCAAGGGATGAGGAATTTCGCGCATTTGTTATCGCTACGGATAAAGCGGGAAATATTTCAAAAGAACGTATAAGGTATTATTTTATTAATCGTAAATATCGTGTTTCAAATATCAATCTAACGGATAAATTTTTAGATGGAAAGATTGAGAATTTAGCCAATCAATACGCTCCAAAAGATAATAATCTCAATCGTTATGAAAAATTTAAGTTTGTCAATGAAACTTTAAGAAATAGTAATGAAGAACTTATCCATGAAATCACTTCAAAAGTACCTGAGGAAAAAATTGATAATTTTGATTTGAGTTTATTTTTACCTCTTAAAAATGGTATGAAAGTAGCGGATTTTGCTGATCATAGGTATTATTCTTATAATGGGCAATTTGTGAGTGATTCTTATCATATGGGGCTTGATCTAGCAAGCGTAGCACAAGCTCCTATCATAAGTAATAACGCAGGCAAGGTTGTTTTTGCTGCTGAAAATGGAATTTATGGTTTAAATTTAATTGTTTATCATGGTTTTGGAGTATATAGTCTTTATGGGCACTGTTCTTCTAAAAATGTTGATTTAGATGAAATGATTAATAAACAAAGCATTATAGGCAAAACAGGAACAAGTGGGTTAGCCTTAGGCGATCATTTGCATTTTGGAGTTTTGGTTCAAGGAGTTGAAACGCGTCCTGAACAATGGCAAGATAAAAAATGGATAGAAAATAATATTTACAATGTTTTAAATGATGGTAAAAAGATAATTTTAGGAAAAAATTAATGAAACAATTAACTTTAGCAAAAACTGTCAAAGGCGTAGGTATAGGACTTCATAAGGGCGAACCTATAGAAATTATTTTAGAGCCTTTAGAAGCAAATAGTGGTATAGTATTTTTTAGAAGTGATCTTAATGCAAGTTATAAGGCAAGTCCTGAAAATGTGATCAATACTCAAATGGCAACTGTTTTAGGAGATGATCGTGGATTTATTTCTACAATAGAGCATTTAATGAGTGCGATTAATGCTTATGGAATCGATAATGTACGCATAGTTTTAAATGCAAATGAAGCTCCTGTTATGGATGGATCAAGTATTAGTTTTTGTATGATGCTTGATGAAGCAGGGGTAAAAGAACTTGATGCGCCTAAAAAAATTATGGTAATTAAAAAGCCTATAGAAGTAAGAGATGGTAATAAATTTGTGCGTTTAACTCCTACTAAAGAACCCCGTATTAATTACACAATTAAATTTGACAATGCTGTTATAGGTGAACAAAGTTACAATTTTGAATTCAGCAAAAAAAATTATATAGAAAACATAGCAAGAGCTAGAACTTTTGGTTTTTTAAAAGATGTTCAAGCCCTTAGGAGTATAAATTTAGCACTAGGTGGAAGTTTAGAAAATACTATAGTGGTAGATGAAAATCGTATTTTAAATCCTGAGGGTTTGCGTTTCAAAGATGAGTTTGTAAGACATAAAATTTTAGATGCAATTGGAGATTTAACCTTACTTGGATATCGTGTTTTTGGAGATTATACTTCATATGCTGGGAGTCATCATTTAAATCATTTGCTCACTAAAGAAGTTTTAAAAGATAAAGATGCTTATGAAATTGTAAGCCTTGAAAAAACAACCCAAAAAGCTTATGAAAAGGTATTTGCATAAAAACCTCTCTTTTGCTTAATGCTTTATCTAAGCCTTTAATGATCGGAATTTATCAAGATGATAAACTTATAAAAACTTATAAAAGTGAAGAAAAAGCAAGCGAATTTTTACCAAAAATTTTAGATGAATTGCTTAAAGAATATGATTTTACAAGTTTAATTTATGCTAATGGTCCAGGTTCTTATATGGGGATTAAAATTTCTTATGTAAGTTTGAGTACTTTAAGTATAGTGAAAAATATTCCTTTATTTGCGGTGAGTGCTTTTGAATTAAATGACTATAAACCTATAAGCGCAAATAAAAACTTTTGTTTTGTATATAAGGAGGGTGAAATTTGTTTAGAGCAAAATATCCCAGCAGAGTTTTTTTTACCAAAAAATTTACAAGAGCTTAAACTAAATAATGATAATCTTCCCTTTTATTTTTTAGATGCAATTTAGGATGAAATTTGAAAATTTTAGTTCCCGCTACGAGTGCGAATTTAGGGCCAGGTTTTGATTGTTTAGGACTTAGTTTAAAGCTTTTTAATGAAACTCAAATCCAAAAATCAGGTGTTTTTAGCATTAGTATTGGAGGTGAGGGTAGTGATAATATTTTTCTTAAAAAAAACAATATATTTGTAAATATTTTTTATGAAATTTATGAAAAACTAAGCGGAAAAAAAGATAATTTTCGTTTTATTTTTCAAAATAACATTCCTCTTTCAAGAGGGTTAGGAAGCTCTTCAGCTGTGATTGTTGGAGCTATTGCCAGTGCTTATTATATGAGTGGATTTAAGGTAGAAAAAGAACGTATTTTAGATGAAGCTTTAATTTACGAAAACCATCCAGATAATATCGCTCCAGCTACTCTTGGTGGTTTTGTGTGTTCTTTGGTTGAAAAAAATAAAGTTTATAGTATCAAAAAAGAGATTGATAAAGATTTAGCTGCTGTGGTTGTGATCCCAAATTTGGCAATGAGCACAGAACAATCACGCCAAGCTTTGGCCAAAAATTTAAGTTTTAATGATGCGGTTTTCAACCTTTCCCATGCTTCATTTTTAACCGCTTGTTTTTTGGAGAAAAAATATGAATTTTTAAAATTTGCAAGTCAAGATAAACTCCATGAAATCAATCGTATGAAAAACTTACCCGAGCTTTTTAAAGTGCAAAAATTTGCCTTAGAAAATAAAGCTTTAATGAGCACACTTTCAGGTTCGGGATCGAGCTTTTTTTCTTTAGCTTTTAAAGATGATGCTTTAGCTTTAGCAAAGAAAATGCAAACAAAATTTAAAGATTTTCGTGTGCAATATTTAGAATTTGATGATAATGGCTTTGAAATTTGCTAAAAAATATAAAAAAAAGATATAATTTTGAAAAAACATATACCAATTAGAATGTGCATAGTGTGTAAAAACCGCTTTGAGCAAAATATGTTATTTAGATTTAAAGTTGTTTTAGGAGATATTGTGCCTAAAGCAGAACATGGAAGAAGCGGATATTTATGTCAAAATTGTATTGAGAAAGAAGATAAAATCTTACAAAAAGCATTTTCTAAAATATGTAAAAATTTAAATACTAAAATTACTCAGCAAGGACTTAAGGAGATATTTTTAAATGGCAAAGATTAGAATTCATGAAATCGCAAAAGAATTAGGTTATGATAGTAAGGAAATTATTGAAAAGGCAAATGAATTAGGACTTGGAATTAAAACAGCATCAAATGCTGTAGAGCCTGAGATCGCAGCAGCTATTTATGAGTATATACAAACAAGAGAAATTCCAGAAGCTTTTAAGAAAAATATCAAAACTCCTACGGCAAAAAAGCCTAAAAAAGAAAATATAAAAGAACAAGAAAAGCTAAATGAATCTGAAAAAAAAGAACCTAAAAAAGAAGAAAAGCTTAAAAAAGAAGTTAAAAAAGAAGAATTAAAAGTTGAAAAAGAAAATGCAAAAGAGGAAGAAAAACAAGAAATTATTGATACTCATAAGCCACAAAGCCTTGCTAGTGCAACTTTAGCCAAAAGACGCGGACTTGTCATTGTTAAAAAGAAAAAAGACGAAGAAGAAATTCAAGTTAAAAAAGAAGAAGTAAAAAATTCAAATGATATATCTATCAATAATGAAGAGCGCTTAAGTTTAAAAACTATGTTTTCAAATGCTGATGAGAGTTTAAAGAAAAAGAAAAAAGAAAAAAAATCTTTTGTTGCGAGTAAAAAAGAAAGTACCGAAAAAATGAATTTTTTAGATGAACATGATTTTGGTGATATTTCTTTAGATGATGAAGATGAGGTAGTGTTACCTGATTTTAGCGTAAAAGAACAAGAAAAACCACAAAATATCAATAAAAAACAACCTAATTTTATAAGACAAGCTGTTGGAAATTCTGCGGGTTTTGGGCTTGAAGGTGGAATTCAAAGAAGAAGTCGTAAAAAACCACCTAAAAAGATTGAAAAAAAGGAAGTAGAAGAAGTAAGTAGTGTTTCTATTTCTAAAGAAATTCGTGTGTATGAATTCGCTGATAAGATAGGAAAAAGCACTAGTGAAGTGATTTCAAAACTTTTCATGCTTGGAATGATGACAACAAAAAATGATTTCTTAGATGAAGATGCGATTGAAATTTTGGCTGCTGAATTTGGTATAGAGATCAATATCATTAACGAGGCTGATGAGTTTGATTATGTAAAAGACTATGAAGAAGAGACTGATGAAAAAGATTTAGTGACTAGAGCACCTGTGATTACCATCATGGGGCATGTTGATCATGGTAAAACTTCTTTGCTAGATTATATCAGAAAATCACGCGTTGCAAGTGGTGAAGCAGGGGGTATTACTCAGCACGTGGGTGCTTATATGGTAGAAAAAAATGGACGTAAAATTACTTTTATCGATACCCCAGGTCACGAAGCTTTTACTGCTATGCGTGCAAGGGGTGCAAGTATCACTGATATTGTAATCATTGTTGTGGCCGCAGATGATGGGGTAAAACCACAAACCAAAGAAGCGATAAATCATGCCAAGGCAGCAGGTGTGCCTATTATTATTGCTATTAACAAAATGGATAAAGAAGCAGCAAATCCTGATATGGTAAAAACTCAACTCGCAGAAATGGAAATCATGCCAGTAGAATGGGGCGGATCTTATGAATTTGTAGGAGTTTCGGCTAAAACAGGAATGGGGATTGAAGATTTGCTTGAGATCGTGCTTTTACAAGCTGATATTTTAGAACTTAAAGCCAATCCAAAAAGTTTTGCTAAAGCAAGCATTATAGAAAGTTCTGTGCAAAAAGGGCGTGGTGCGGTAGCTACTATCATCGTGCAAAATGGAACACTTACTGTAGGAAGTACTGTGGTTGCAGGCGAGGCTTATGGAAAAGTGCGTGCGATGAGTGATGATCAAGGTAAAGCTTTAAAAGAAATCAAACCAGGTGAATGTGGGGTTATCGTAGGACTTAGTGAAGTAGCAGATGCAGGTGAAATTTTAATCGCAGTAAAAACCGATAAAGAAGCAAGAGAATACGCTAATAAACGCCACGAATACAATCGCCAAAAAGAACTTAGTAAATCCACTAAAGTTAGCATTGATGAGCTTGGAGCTAAGATTAAAGAAGGCAATCTAAAAGCCTTACCTGTTATTTTAAAAGCTGATGTGCAAGGATCTTTAGAAGCTTTAAAAGCAAGTTTAGAAAAACTTAGAAATGATGAGATTAAAGTGAATATCATTCATAGCGGGGTAGGAGGGATCACACAAAGTGATATAGAGCTTGCAAGTGCGAGTGAAAACTCTATAGTACTAGGTTTTAACATACGCCCAATAGGGGAAGTTAAAGAGCGTGCTAAGGATAAAGGCGTAGAAATTAAAACCTATAATGTGATTTATAATCTTTTAGACGATGTAAAAGCCTTGCTTGGTGGTATGATGAGTCCGATTATTTCTGAAGAGCAATTAGGACAAGCAGAGATTAGACAAGTGATCAATGTACCAAAAATCGGACAAATCGCAGGTTGTATGGTAACTGAAGGGGTGATTAACCGTGGAGCCAAAATTCGCCTTATCCGTGATGGAGTTGTGGTTTATGAAGGAAATGTAAGCTCACTTAAACGCTTTAAAGATGATGCTAAAGAAGTGGCAAAAGGCTATGAGTGTGGCGTAGGTATAGAAGGGTGTGATGATATGAGAGTGGGTGATTATATAGAAAGTTATAAAGAAGTAGAGGAACAAGCAAGTCTATGAATCCAAGTGAGATTAAAAAACTACGCACCGAAAGTATTTTAAAAGAGCTGATCCCTGAAGCTTTGGCAAATTTAGATGATGAAAATTTGAAAAATTTGTGTGTAGTGGATGTAGAGTGTAAAAAAGGCAGATACGATGCTTTTGTGTATCTTGATAAGATGTTTTTTAATGTTCATGAGCAAGAAAAAATTTTATCTTCTTTAAAAAAAGCAAGTAGAGCTTTACAAAATTATTGCATGAGTGAGCAGGGCTGGTATAGGTGTCCGAATTTTCATTTTAAATTTGATGATAGACTTGAGTATCAAAACCATATGGATGCACTTTTTGAAAAAATAAAAAAGGACAAAAATGAATCTTGAAGTCCTTTGTAAAGAAGCAGAACTTAGTTTTTATGATGATGAGCTAGTAAGTGAGAATGGTAGAAAAATTTATAGAATTTATGTGCAAAAAGAAGGTGGGGTAAATCTTGATGATTGTGCAAGGCTTAGTGAGATTTTATCGCCTATTTTTGATGTAGAACCACCTGTAAATGGGGAGTATTTTTTAGAGGTATCTTCACCAGGACTTGAAAGAAAACTGAGTAAGATAGAACACTTTGTAAAAAGTATAGGCGAACTTGTGAAGATCACAACCAATGAAAAAGAAAAAATTGAAGCAAAAATCATTGCTGTAGATGATGAAAATATCACTTTAGAAAATTTAGAAAATAAAGAAAAAACTACTATAAATTTTAATGATATAAAAAAAGCTAGAACCTTCATACAATGGTAAAAATTTATATAATTAAAATAAAAACAAAAAATCAAAAGGCATGCAATGTTAGAAAATAAATGTGATTGGAAAATAAGTAAGACAGATCAAAATGGTAATGTGTATTATTATTTTCCAAAAGATGAAGATGAATTTAAAGAAGCAGTTGTAAAAAATGGCGGTATGAGTGTGTATGTTTATCAAGAAGGTAAATTTATAGATGAATTTCACACAAAAAGTCAAGGTGATAAATGGACTTCTTCTATTCTTAATTATTTAAAAACTATGAGTAAAGATGGAGAAATATTTTATAGATATTATAAAAATTGCAAATTTTTTGCTATACCAAAAAATACATTTTCTAGAGATGATTTTAAAATTATAAAGGATAATATAAATAATAATATATCCTTAAACCAAATTCTTTATGGGTCTCCAGGGACAGGAAAAACTTATCATACTATAGATAAAGCTTTAGAAATTTTAGGTGAAAATTTAGAAAACAGAGATGATAAAAAAGCAAAATTTGATGAGTATGTAAAAAATGGAAAAATAGTTTTTACCACTTTTCATCAAAGCTACGGATATGAAGAATTTGTAGAAGGTATAAAGCCTAGTTTAAATAGTGATGAAAATTCGCAAATTAATTATAAGGTTAAAGATGGAATTTTTAAAGAGCTTTGCAAGAAAGCTTTGGAGAATAGAGATGACATAGAAAGTTTTAATTTTTATATAAATGACTTGAAAGAAAAAACAAAAGAAGATGCCAATAATCCTGAAAAATATTTTCAATTGCCAAATACAAAATATTCTATTCAATATAGAGGTGGAAAAACATTTAGAATTAAATTTGATGATATGAGCAAAAATCATAAAGACTATCCAGTAAGTATAGATAATATAGAAAAATTATATAAAACTCCTAATATAGATGAAATATATAATTCAGCATATGTTAAAGCTATCTTAAACTATTTGAAATCACAAGGTTTAAAAGATTATAAAGAAAAAGATGAAAAAATAAATTTACCTTATATAATCATTATAGATGAAATCAATCGTGGTAATGTAAGTAAGATTTTTGGTGAGCTTATAACCTTGATAGAGCCTAGTAAGAGATTAGGAAATGAAGAAGCATTAGAATTAACTTTGCCTTATAGTGGTGAAAAATTCGGAGTGCCTAACAATGTATATATTATAGGCACTATGAATACAGCTGACAGAAGTATCACTTCTCTTGATACAGCTTTAAGAAGACGTTTTGAATTTGTTGAGATGATGCCTAATTCTGATTTACTTAATAATGTTTTTATTTGTAAAGATGTAGAAAATCCAAATGAAGACGAAGATTATTTAGGAGATGATGCTAAAACAGAGGGTTATGCAGAGATACTTCAAAATATTTTAATAAGTATAAATAAAAGAATTGAATTTTTATTAGATAGAGAAAAAACTATAGGGCATGCATTTTTTATGAGTGAAGCTGTTAAATTTAATAAAAATAATTGGATTAAGCCAGATGAATATGAAGAAGATTGGTATGTTTTAAGTATCTCAAAGTTAAAAAAAGTTTTTCAAAATAAAATCATCCCGCTTTTGCAAGAGTATTTTTATAATGATTATGCTTTGATTAATGCGGTTTTAAATGATAATGGTATGATTTTTGAAGATAAAAAAGATGATAAATATCTTCAAAAAATAAAAAATCTAGATAGTGTTAATAGCGAGAGAAATATTTATAATATTGCTTCATTTGATGATAAAATTTGGGATAAAATAGAAATATATCAAGCAATTTATAATGATGAAATAGCAAATAAATTAAAAAACGAAAATGAATAGCACTTTTTCCATCATCGAATACCAAGCTTTTTCTAAAGAAGATTTAAAAGGAATTTTCAAAGAAAAGGCCGAAGGGTTTTATAAAGAGCTAGAAGACTTTGCAAAAAATAATGAAAATCTTCTAGGCTTTAAAAATAAAAATACCTTAAAAGCTAAAAATTATGTCGGCATTATACAGACTAAAAGTGGGGTTTTGGAGATCTTGCCAAAATGCACGAATTTAGATAGCTATAAAAAAGAAGATAGCTCTTCAAATCACGATAAAGAAAAACTAAAAAGATACTATGAATTAGACAATATTTCTAAAAATAATGATTTTTATGAAAAAGATTTTAAATTTAATCCCAAAAATCTTTTGATAAATATGCTAAAAACCTTAAAAAACTCCCCCTTTAAAAAATCGCAAATTTCATCTTTGCAAAGTTCTAAAATTCCTTTATTTGAAGTGTTTATCACTATGTTTTTAGATGAATTTGATAGCGTGTATAAAAAAGGCTTGATGAGATCTTATCTAAGTTGCGAAGAAAATAGGGCTTTTTTAAAGGGAAAATTACTATTTAACAAGCATATCAAGCAAAATTTGATACACAAAGAAAGATTTTTTACAAGCAATGATGAGTTTGTTTTAGATATAGCACCCAATCGTTTGATAAAATCAACGCTAAATTTTTTAAAATCCAAAACAAGTTTGAATAAATTTAGACTTATAAAATCTATGCAAATGCTCGATGAGGTAGAATTTTCTAAAAATTATGAAAAAGATTTTAGTTATAAAATTTCAAGACATTTTGATTATTATGAAAACTTGCTTTTGTGGTGTAAAATTTTCTTAAAAAATGAAAGTTTTATGCCTTATCATGGTAAAAATGAAGCTTTTGCTTTGCTTTTTCCTATGGAGAAAATTTTTGAAGATTATGTAGCTTATATGCTAAAAAAAGCAAATCCAACTCAAGATATTAAAGTTCAAAACAATGGAAAGTATTTAATCTCAAAAAATGATGAAAATTGTTTCATGTTAAAGCCTGATTTATATATAGAAAATAAAATGATTTTAGATACCAAGTGGAAAATTCCAGATAGTGATGAAGATAAAAAGCAGGGCATAGAACAAAGCGATTTATATCAAATGTTTGCTTATGCTTGCAAATTTAAAATTTATGATATTAAACTTGTGTATCCTTTATGTGAAAAAACTCAAGATTTACAAAGAAAAATCGCAGAAAAATTTTTTGTTTTTAAAGCAAGCGAACATTTGTATTTTAAAGAACAAGGGCAAAAAGATATAAAAGTGCAAGTGTGTTTTGCACCTTTACCTTTTTAAAAATTTGCCTATCAAATGCACTAAAAAACTAAAACAAGCTACAGCTATGATGCAAGCACCGCTTGAGAGATTAAGATAATAGCTAAGTATAAGTCCTAAAACACAAAAAATCATACTTAAAAAACTTGCCAAAATCATGATAAAGCCAAGTCTTTTAGTGAAATTTTCAGCAATAAAGCTTGGGATACTAAGCAAAGCCATAACCAAAATAAGCCCTACAAGGCGTATAGAAATAACTATACAAAAAGCCATAAGGGCGATTAAAAGATAATGAAAAAAACTTGTATTGATACCACGAACTTTTGCAAATTCCGCATCAAAGCTTAATGCTTCAAATTGTCTATAAAATAAAAAGATCAAAAGAACCACCACGCTATCAACCAAAGCCATAAGCCATAAATCTTGTGTTCCTACAGCTAAAATACTTCCAAAAAGATAAGCCATTAAATCTGTGTTATAACTAGGGCTTAAATCGATTAAAATAATCCCAACAGCCATTCCAAAAGCCCAGATTACAGCGATAATACTATCACTTCTGTGTTCATAGTGTTTAGCTAAAAAAGCTACTAAAAAAGCCAAAAATAAAGTAAATATTCCCGTGCTTAATAAAATAGGCAAAGAGAAATAAAAAGCTATACCTATACCACCAAAAGCTCCATGTGTTATACCTCCAGCCATAGAAAAAAGGCGATTTATCATCACCAAAGTACCTATGATCCCACAAGCTATACTAACTAAAATCGCTCCTAGTAAAGCGTTTTGAAAAAAGGTGAAATTTAAAATTTCAAGCATTATTTTCCTTTGAAAATTTTAAACAAAAATTTTCTTTTTTAAATTCTGTTTTTTTCAAATTTCTTCTTGTAAATTCTTGTTCGCATAGTTTTTTACTATCGCAATTTTCTTCATCACAAAAACAAGTATTTAAACTCATTTCTACATCACAAAAATGAGAGTGGTTTTCGTATAAATGTTTTAAAAATGAACTTTTTTCTTTTTCTTTAGTGTTGGTATGCAAGAAAAGTTCTTTGTTTAAATGTGCAATTTTATCGCTATAAGCTAATACAAGGTTGATATCGTGACAAATGAGTAAAATTCCCATGCCTTTTTGGTGTAAAGAGCTTAGAAGTTCAAAAATTTGTATAGCAGACTTGTTATCAATGCTTGCGGTAGGTTCATCTAAAATAAGCATCTTACATTCACTAGCTAAGGCTCTTGCGATAAAAACACGTTGTCTTTGTCCTCCGCTTAGAGAATCAATTGTTTTGTTCCAAAATTTTTCCATTCCTACGCTTCTTAAAGCTTGCATAGCTTTTTCTTTATCTTTTTTCCCATAAAAACCAAAAATTTTTTTACTTAAAAGTCCCATAAGAACGATTTCAAGCACTCTTGGACAAAAATTAGGATTGGCTAGAGTGTGTTGAGGAACATAGCCTATTTCTTTTCTTTGAAGAGCTTTGAAATGGATTTTATTTTTGGATTTTAAAAGTCCTAAGATAAGTTTTACGAGTGTTGATTTTCCTGCGCCATTTGGACCTATGATAGAGAGAAAGTCTTTATTGTCATAGCTAAGATTGATATTTTTTAAGATGATTTCATTGTCATAAGCGTAGTTTAGATTAGAAATTTCAAAAAAAAGCATCAAAAAGCCTGATTATAAATTATGAGAAAAGGCATCAGCAGTTTTTAAAAGCTCATTTTCCCAATCATAAGATAAATGATCTATTTTGTAAATTTTTACATTACATTCTTTAGCAAGTGTTTTTGCTGCATTTTCAGGGAATCCATTTTGAACAAAAATGACTTTTAAATTTTTATCTTTTATTAGAGTAATAAGGTTTTGCAAATCTTTGCTTTTTGGTTCTTTGCCTAAAATTTCTACAGGAATTTGCGTAAGATTATAGCGTTTTGCAAAATATGTCCAAGAAGGATGATAAACTACAAATTCTCTATTTTTTAATTTTTCTAATTTTGAGGCAATTTGTAAATTTAAACTATCTAATTCTGCTAAAAATTTATCTAAATTTTGTTTATATAAATTTTTATTTTGTGGATATTTTTGAATTAAGGTGTCATAAATATTTAAAGCCATAGTTTGGACTAAAATAGGATCTAACCAAGTATGAGGATCAAAATGCTCATGTTCATGAGAGTGTTCGTGAGTGTCATGAGTTTGAATTAAAGCTATGTTTTTTTGCATATTTACAACTTGAAGTTTTGGAAAATTTTGTTTAAATTTATCCGTAAAAACTTTCTCAAATTCTAAGCCCATGGTGAAATAAATATCACTTTTTTCAAGTTTTTTCATAGTGCTTGGTTTAAATTCAAAATTATGCTCATTGCTATTTGGGGGCAAAATAACATTGATATCTAGAGTATTTGCAGCTATTTTTTTAACAAAAAATGCTTGAGGTGCTATACTGACACTAACTAAATTGCTGTTGTTATTTTGATCTTGTTCGAAGTTTTTAGCTTGTGTGAAAGTATAAAATATCCCTAAAGATAAGATAAATAATATAATTTTTTTCAAAATATTTCCTTCGATATAAATTTTTCTAAATTATAACGATATTAAGCTTAATACATAGAATTTTCGAAGCGATATTACTTTAAATAAAAATAATAAATATAAATTAATTTAATATTAATTAAATTAATTTTTTATAACTTTTAAATTTAAGTAAAAATTTAAATTTTTTAATTTATAATTATAAAACTTTATGTAAATATCCCTATAAAATAATATTAGAAAGGAGCGCTTAAATTATGAAAAGCGTAAAATTGAAGGTTTCACTGATTGCAAATTTAATCGCAGTAGTGTGTTTGATAATTTTAGGTGTTGTAACATTTATATTTGTAAAGCAAGCAATTTTTCATGAAGTTGTGAATGCTGAAATAAATTATGTTAAAACGGCTAAAAATTCTATGGAGTCTTTTAAGGCAAGAAATTCTTTAGCTCTTGAAAGTTTGGCTAAAAGTATTTTAAAGCATCCTGTAGAACAGTTAGATAGTCAAGATGCTTTAATGCATTATGTTGGAAAAGATTTAAAGAATTTTAGAGATGCTGGAAGATTCTTAGCAGTTTATATTGCTCAACCAAGTGGCGAACTTGTTGTAAGCGATCCAGACTCTGATGCTAAAAATTTAGATTTTGGAACTTATGGAAAAGCTGATAATTATGATGCTAGAACAAGAGAATATTATATAGAAGCAGTTAAAACAAATAAACTTTATATTACCCCATCTTATATTGATGTAACTACAAATTTACCTTGCTTTACATATTCTATTCCGCTTTATAAAGATGGTAAATTTATAGGAGTTTTGGCCGTAGATGTTCTTGCAGCAGATTTGCAAGCTGAATTTGAAAATTTACCAGGTAGAACTTTTGTATTTGATGAAGAAAATAAAGTATTTGTTTCTACAGACAAAGCTCTTTTACAACAAGGTTATGATATTAGTGCAATTGCAAATCTTGCAAAAACCAAGAAAGATTTTGAACCTTTTGAGTATACTAGACCAAAAGATAATAGTGAAAGATTTGCTGTGTGTGCAAAAGTTTCTGGAATTTATACTGCTTGCGTTGGAGAACCAGTAGAACAAATAGAAGCTCCAGTTTATAAAATTGCATTTATACAAACTGCGATTGTTATTTTTACAAGTATTATTAGCGTCATCCTCCTTTATTTCATCGTATCAAAATATCTCTCTCCACTTACAGCTATCCAAA